>JBJFHQ010000431.1:0-5414 GCA_051893755.1 Oscillospiraceae bacterium | reverse complement strand
GAATGAAAAAATTTCGGTTGAAAACATATAATAGCCCCGAAGGGAAGAACCTAAGCTAACAAGCCCCCAAAACGAACCGCCGCCAATCGCAAGAAATAGCCCCGAAGAAAAAACTATTCACTATTCACTATTCACCATTCACTATTCACTAAAATCTTCTAAAGCGGTGTCATACATTTGTAACTTTTTAGAAGGTTTATATAGCTTTTATAGACAACTTTTATAGCTTTTGCCTAAAATATGAACAAATTATTTGTTATTAGATACAATCGACACTTATTGACTTGTGGGATAAAATTATGGTATAATTAGTATAATATTGATTGACGGATATGTCTGTCTGCCGAAATATTCGGCAGATTTGCTAAGTAAAGCCGGCAGGAGGGCGGATAATGGAACAGAATACTATTAATTACGGCAGCTATACCTCATTCCGTGAAATGATGGATGAACTGTCCGAAAATCTTAATCAGCTGAAAATTTATTGCGGCGATCTCGGTCTCGATAATACCGCTAAGTCTATCAGCGATACAGTGGAAAAAAATGCTAAGGAACGCTTCGAGGTCGCTATCGTCGGCGAGTTCAAACGGGGAAAAAGTACCCTCATTAACGCTCTTCTCGGTCAGGAGGTCCTCCCCGCGGACGTTCTTCCCGCTACCGCTACCCTCAACCGCGTTACATATAGTACCGAGCCTTATGTTATGGTCGAGTTCAAGAACGGCTCCTCTGAAAGAGTCGATATCGAACATCTCGCCGATTATGTCACTAAGCTTTCCTATGAGTCCGAAAAAATGGCGGAGACCGTTAAGGAGGCTACCGTTTACTATGATACCGACTTCTGCAAGAATCATGTCGATATCATCGATACTCCCGGTCTTAACGATGATGAACAGATGACTAATGTCACTCTCTCCATTCTCCCCGAAATAGACGCGGCTGTGTTCGTTATCAGCGCAAATTCCCCCTTCTCTCAGTTCGAAAAGGAATTTCTTGAAAAGAAAATGCTCACCAGCGACCTCGGACGCATCATCTTCGCAGTGAACTGCTTCGGCACCTTCTCCAAGGAGGACGAGGACCGCATCGTTGAGACTATCGAAAAGCGCATATGCAGCTATGTTATGGAAAAGGCAAAGAAGGTCATGGGCGAAAACTCCAAGGAGTTCGACGTCTACAAGCGCAAGATAGGCAAGCCCAAGGTCATCGGAGTGTACGCGAAAAAGGCGCTTATGGCTAAGGAAAATAACGACGCTGCTATGCTCGAAGAGTCCAACTTCCCCAAGTTCGAGAGCGTCCTCGAGACCATGCTCACTCAGGAGCGCGGCGCTATTTCCCTCCAGATACTGGCAAATAAGATAATCAGCTCGGGCTCCGAGGTCATCAATGCTATCGTGCTCCGTGAGAACGCTTTAATGATGGAAAACGACGAGTTCATGGAAAAATATCAGCTGGCTATCGAGGAGATAGAGGATATCCGCACCAAAAAGCGTGAGGAGTTCGTCCGCATCAACGATGCCGCAAACCGCGTGTTTGAGAAGCTCCAGCCTATCCTCGACGACTACTGGGTGCAGATAGAAGAGACCGCTATGCAGGTAATCGACGACTATCAGATGTCCGCCGACGACCTCAAGCGCGAAAAAATGAAGATAGTTTACGAGCGCCTTACCGACAAGATAAAGGAAAATATCGAGAACAAGGCTCAGCTTATCTGCGAACAGATACAAAATGATATCAATGTGGGACTCAGCGACGAGGCTACTCGTCTCCAGACCTTCGAGGACGAATTCTTCGCGTCCATTAACCGCATTCAGGAAATGTTCCGCGTGAACTCCCGCTCCGCAAGAAGCGGCGGCGCTATGGATTCCGTGATAGGCTCCGTTATCGGCTCTGTGGGCATCGGCGGTCTGTTCATAGGATTTCGTGAAGCGGGCATCAAGGGCGCACTTCTCGGCGGTCTTACAGGACTTACCGCATGGGTGGCTACGTCATTCGTGCTGGTATCCGCCGTTGCGGGAGGAATGTTCCTCTCACCTGCGGGACTGTGCATCATGGCGATAGCAGGTCTGGCAGGGACCTTCACCGGCAAATTCTCCGTGGATAAGTTCCTCGTTCAGGAGCGCATCGACAAGTTCAAGAACAACTTCAAGACCCAGGTCAAGAAGCAGTTCCACGAAATGAAGATAAACAGCGACTTCACCGAAACTGTCCGCCGTCAGGTCTACAACTCCTTCTCCAGCCTCAAGGAACGCATCGAGGAGGAGACGGAGGTCATCCTTAAGGATACTCAGAAGACCCTCGACAGCTTAAACGAGCAGAAAGCAAAGAAAAAGGAATTCTCCGACAACGAGAAGATGCGGCTGCAGAATATCGCCGAGTATACTGGAAGTCTGCTTGCCGAGACATATAATCTCCACAAGAGCTTTGCCGACGCAATGATGGACGAAGAATAAGGGGAGGACTGCATAATAATGGATATAAATAATTCGGCAAATCCTCTGCTTGAAATAAACACGTCCTTTTCCGCGTACCTTGACGCCCGCACAAGGACCTCCACCGAGCATATGGTGGACGGGCGCATGGACTACGCCTTCGACGGCGATTTCTCGGGCAGAGCCAAGATAAATACGGTATCGGGGTGGTCGAAGCTCTACAAGATAATCACCGCCGCCGATATTCCCAACGAATTCAAAAAGGTGTTCCGCTCGGCGGATACGGCGACTTCAATGCTCTTTGCCAACGCATACAATGCGGCTAACGTGTGCAGCGAAAGGCTGCAGGTCAGCGTGCCCGCAGTCATGGTCAAGACCGCAAGGGATATCCCCGAGATATATTCTCTCACGGGCGAGGGCTTTGACCCCTGTATCGTCATCACATCGGATATCGCCGAAATGTGCAGCATGCAGGAGCTTTACTACCTGTTCGGCTGCGAGATAGGCAGAATGCAGAACAATCACTCGGCGTACAATTTCGCCTTCACATATCCCGGCATAAGCGTGGGCAACAGATATGCGGGGGAGGCTCCCGACGCAAAGGCTGCGGGTGAGACCAGACAGCTAAGCTATGCTCTTAACAGCTGGCTGCGCTCGGCTGACCTTACCGCTGACAGGGCGGGCATCATCTGTCTTGACGACCCTGCGGAGTTCCCCGAGATATACGCTGCCATACGCAGAAAGGCGCTTCCCGATTCCTTCGGCAACACCGATACCAACATCGACCTTGACCGCGTAAAGGCAATGTACGACATCGTCCACAAGACCCCCGTGCGTTCCCTTACGCTGGACCCCGACACCACTCAGGACGAGCGCCGCATCATGGCAGGCATGGAGTTCACCGCCTGCGAGATACTCTATTCATGGCGTCCCGATCTGAATGCGGGGGGTATTCATCTCACAAACAAGCAGACTCTTGAGATCAGGTGTGAGATTCTTGCAGGCGCCGAAGAGTCGCCTAACGTCTGAAAGGGGGCTTAAGCGATATGGAAAATGTTAACGAGACCGCCGAAAAGGACATAGAATTCGTTCAGCGGGAGCTGAACCGTCTGATAAGCGACCGTGAGCTCTGCACCATTCTGGGCGAGGAATGCACCGACAGAATGGCTAAGTGGGACTCTATCATCAATCAGAAAAAGGACGAGCCCTTCTCGCTGGTAGTCATAGGTGACTTCAAGCGGGGAAAGAGCACCATAATCAACGCTATCCTCGGCAAAAACGTGGCGCCTACCAATGTTGCGCCCGAGACCTTTACCATAAACTGTATATCCTACGGGGACGTACCCTCGGTGGAGGCTGTGCTGAAAAACGGCAAGCGGGTGAACCTCATGAAGGACGACCTGCGCAGGGACAGGCTTTCCGAGCTTCTCGACTTCTTCCCCGGGGAGCTTGACTATGTGGACGTTCGCAGCGACGCGGAAATTTTAAAGGATATCCGCATCGTGGACACTCCGGGACTTTCCGACCTTGACGAGCTGGACACTCAGGTGCAGGAGTTCCTGTTGAAGGCGGACGCTGTTATCTACGTAGCAAGCGCACTTTCGCCCTTCTCCGAGTCGGAGCAGTTCTTCATCGCAAGCCACATTGTGCCGCTGAATTTCAGCCGCCTGTTCGTGCTGGTGAACATGATAGACGCAATGAACACCATGGAGGACATCGAAAAAATTGTTAACCGTGTACAGGAGCGCTGCGACAGCATCATGCCCAATGCGTCGGTTTACGGCATAAGCGGAATCGACGAGTACAGACGGAAGATAGGGCTCAATCGTCCCGACATCAAGGGCTTTCAGGACTACTACGAGAACGAGTTCTTAAAGTTTGAGATAGCCATGAAGCGGGAAATAATCGTACAGAAGGACATGATACGCCAGCAGAGAGTATTCTCCATGCTGAAAATAATGCTGAACGACACACTGAACCGACTGAACATCATCTCGGAGATGCTCCGCATGGACAGAGAGCGCTTAAAGGAGCTGTCTGCGGACATGCAGGCGGAATGCACAGCCCTCGCATCGGCGCTGGAGCGGAAAAAGCCGATAATCCGCCTCTGCGTAACGGAGATGATGCAGGAAGCGGAGCGGTGGATGTACGAGTTCTTCTCGAAGCTGCGTGAGGACATCGTCGCATGCCGCACCAACGCTGCGGTAAACGACGTGGAGAAGCACTTCTACTCCTTCCTCATGGACAAGGTAGGCGAAGCGTACCGCCGCTGTCTGGAGATACACCAGCAGCGCCTGAACGACGTCATCAAGGATCTTGGCAACGAGCTGTCCCGCAAGCTTGGGCTGGAGAACCTATCGGTACAGAACACCTCCGCAGGCGAAATTGTGAACATCAACTCGCTTGAAGTAGCGGACACGGTCAAGCAGGCAGCCGTTCAGGGCATGACCTCGGGAACGTTCCCCTCTGCGACCATGGACGCCTTCCGTAAGATACTCCACAAGAAGCGTCAGAACGAGATAATCGACACCACTCTGGAAAACTACGACGACATACGCAACAACACAGTCAAGGACTTAAAGTCCCTCTACAAGAACTTCGAGGACTACGCCTACGAGCAGCTTGACAAGATATACCAGAATCAGGCGGAGATAGGCTCTGAGACCATAGCACAGGCGATGGAGATGTCAAAGGATCTCGACAACGAAAACGTCCGCCGCAACCTTGAAAAGGCCTCCGAAATCGTTATAGGAGCTGTTGAGGTTCTGAAAAAATATTGATTTGTTTTACTCCCATGGTATCCGTTTACCGTGGGAGTTTTTGTGATTAGGGGCGGTTTGTTTTTGGCTGGTTAGCTTAGGTTACCCTCTGCGGGGGAATTTTTGTGATTGGCGGCGGTTCGCTTTGGGATTGTTAGCTTAGGTTACTCCCTGCGGGGCTATTATATGTTTTCAACCGAAATTTCCTTTTCCGACGCAGTGCGAGAGG
>JBJFHQ010000430.1:0-5435 GCA_051893755.1 Oscillospiraceae bacterium | reverse complement strand
CCAAAGGACTCCGCCCTTTGGAAACTCGCAGCCTTGAAAGGCTGGCGAACTTTTTGATGTCGGGTTACTGCTTATTGGCAGTTACTCTCAGCCTCGCACCTTCACTATTCACTCTTCACTATTCACTGCCAACCGCTAACCTTCGTCCTTTACAGTGAAGTATACCTCCACTACTGTGCCCTTCGGTACAACATCACCGTAATAGTAGCTCTGTGAGCTTGCTATCGCTCCCGAATGGTTCGCTGCGCCGCCGTCTCCTATCTTGAAGTTCAGATCCGCCTGCGCAAGCAGCAGATTTACGTCCGATACGGAATATCCCAACACATTCGGTACTGTCGTGTATTCCGTTTCATAATCCTCGTCGGTGTAGAGTATTACCCTTCCTTCGTGGGGAACAGATGAACCTCTTGCAGGCATCTGCGATACTACGCTGCTTCCGCTGCCGATAACTACCGACGACAGTCCCAGCTCGGTCAGTGTTTCCTCCGCCTTTTCAACGGACTGTCCCTCTACCGACGGAACGGTAACGTCCATGGCAGCAAGCTCCTCTTCGGAATACTCGGGATAATAGCCCAAATAGGGAAGAGCTTCCTTGAATACATTTGTTACAACAGGACATGCGGTAACACTTCCGTAATAGATGTGGCTTCCGTTTGCGTCCAGACCGAGAGGCTCGTCGACTACAACAAGCAGGATTATCTCGGGGTCATCCGCAGGGAAAAATCCGCAGTACGATGAAGCGTACAGGTCCTCTCTGCCTCTCTTGTTGTTTTCGTCCTGTTTCTGGGCTGTACCCGACTTTCCGCCGATGCGGTAGCCCTTTATATATGCGTTTCCTCCGCCGTTTCCGCTGACTACGTTTTCAAGAACGGTCCTCATTTCAGCGGAGGTCTCCTCGGAGATGACCTGTCTGATTATTTTGGTCTCCTCGGTCTTGACAACGTTTCCGTTGGAATCGACTATCTTTTCAACAACATGTGGCTGAACCAGATATCCGCCGTTGATTACTGCCGCATATGCGGTTATCATCTGAATGGGAGTTATCTTGTTGGTCTGACCGAAGGAGCTGGAAGCAAGCTCAACAGGTCCCATATTTTCGGCGGAAACATAGATACTGTCCACCTCGCCGGGGAGGTCTATCCCTGTTTTCTCGGTAAAGCCGAAGGCCTTGAAATACTCGCAGAATTTCGTTCCGCCCAGAGCCTGACCCACCTGAATGAAGAAGGGGTTGCAGGAAACGGTCATGGCGCGCTGGAAATCGAGAGGTCCGTGAGAGCCTGCCGACCAGCAGTGGAAATCCGTATCAATAACGGTGTAGGTGTGATTGCAGGAGAATATGGTGTCAAGACCTACCGCCTTTTCCTCCAGAGCCGCAGAGCCTGTAATGACCTTGAAAACGGAGCCCGGATAATAGGTCTCGGAGATAGCCTTGTTCTTCCACTGTTTTTCACGGAGAGCGGCATAGGTCTCATCATAGAGGTCCTCATCGTCTATCTCCGAAAGAGTGTTCCTGTCCTTGTAGTAGTATATGGAATTTCTGTCGTTAAGATCAAATCCGGGAGTTGTTGCCATTGCAAGGATAGCTCCCGTTTTAGCGTTCATCATGATTCCGCAGGCTCTGTTCTCGACGCCGTAATCCTCGATAGCGGCGTTGAGGTTGTTCTCCAGAAAATACTGGAGATTCATGTCAAGTGTGAGATAGATGGAGCTTCCGTCCTTGGCGGAATAGTTCTTGTCGTTTTTGTAGGGCATCTCATCGCCGTTTGCATCGGTAGCGGTGATATTCTTTCCGTCCACGCCTGCGAGGTAGTCGTTATAGTAAGCCTCCACGCCGTAAACGCCGTCGCCGTCAAAGTTTGTAAATCCGATAACAGCCGCCGCCTGATCTCCCTGAGGGTAATATCTCTTGGTATCCTGATTGGTGAAGATGACCTTTGATTCCAGCTTCTGCTCGTTCATTTCGGCGAGTATCTCGTCCGCAACGGGCTTTTCTATCTTATCAGCGACCTTGAGCCACTGAGAATCGGGATTTTCCTTGACTGCCTTTTCCAGCTTTTCAAGGAAGGAGTCGTACTCCACATCGGGGATATTGTCGCTGAGTATCTTTGCCACAGCCTGTTTCTGTCGGGTCTGTTCAACAGGGTCCTCGATATCCGCCAGCTTTACGGGCGCCACAGCGATAGTATACACGGTAGCAGACTGTGCCAGTATCTTTCCGGTAGAGTCGTAAATGCTGCCGCGGTTCGCCTTGATAACGTTGCTTCTGAACTGATTTTCATTGGCGAGAGCCTCATATTTAGCATTGTCAATTATTGAGATCTTAAACAGCGTAAAAACGATATATGCGATAAATATGACCAGCACAACGCATATAATGAGCATACGTCTGCGCATCTGTCCGTCGGGCCGATGATTGTCTTTTTTTCTTGACTTTGCATTATTGCTCATAGGTTATTCCTTTCTTGAGTTTATGTTCTATTCACTATATACTATGATTATATGCCTATGACGATGACCTTAATGACCGTCCAAAATGCGGGCTGCAAGTTATGCAGCCCGCAGATCGTGTATGTAATATAAAAAGCGGACTTATCCCCTTAAATACTCAAAGAAATCCGATACCTTGTTGTAAAGCTTGACGAAGATATTTTCCTCGTCGTCGGGAATTTCGATAACATTTCCGCTTTCAAGACTGATATACTCGCACTGGGATTTGTCCAGCTTCTGCATACCGAGGATATTCTCGGCATAATTTTCCACCGTTTTGCGGGAGGTCTTAGTTTCTATTTCCGCCTGCATGCGGGTGTTTTCGCTGCGGAGCATATCGACCTCTCTCTGAGCCTCGTTTATGCTGCTGCGGATAGCCGTCGCCTCCACCTTAGCGGATATCACCGCCGAGAAAACCAGTCCTGCAAGGAGAAAGGTTATGATAAGCTTAGTATATGTTCCGGGAGCCTCGTCCTTTTTCTGGCTCTTGACGATATTTGCGCTTGAATGGGACGGTTCCGAATATTTTATATTTTCTCTTTCGTTATATGCGGGAATATCATATACGTGTGCTGCGCCTCTTTTTCTCGACATATATCAGCACTCCCTTTCCTTGATTTTTTCTATTATCCTGAGCTTAGCGCTTCTGCTTCTGACATTAGCTTCAAGCTCTTTTTCGTCCGCCTCTATAGGCTTTCTGTTAACAAGCCTTCCCGCAGGAGTTCTCCCGCATACGCACTGAGGAAAATCGGGCGGGCATATGCAGCCCGTGCAGAAGGACGCAAAGCGCTGCTTTACTATCCTGTCCTCCAGCGAATGGAAGGTTATAACGCAGAGTCTGCCGCCGATATTCAGCATATCGAAGGCATCATCAAGACCCTTGTCAAGATGTTCGAACTCGCAGTTCACAGCGATGCGTATCGCCTGAAAGCTTTTTTTGCAGGGATTTTTCTCCCGTCTGAACCTGGCGGGAATAGAGCTCTTGACTATCTCCGCAAGCTCCAGCGTAGTATCTATGGGCTTTTCCTTTCGTGCGGCGATGATATTCGCAGCGATGTTCCGCGCAAATTTTTCCTCGCCGTATTCAAAGAGTATCTTTGAGAGCTGCTGTTCGGAGTAGGTATTGACTATATCCCTTGCGGAGATACCCTCCATGGACATTCTCATATCGAGGGGAGCGTCGGTGTGATAAGAAAACCCTCTGCTGCCGTTGTCCAGCTGATAGGAGGAAACTCCCAGATCGAGAAGTATGCCGTCGTAGCCCGTGATTCCCAGCTCTTTTGAGATATCCTTTATCTCGGAATAATTGCCCTTAACGACCTGTGCATTATAGCCCGCAAGGCGTTCCGTTGCAGTTTTTACTGCCTCGGGGTCACGGTCTATGCCCACAAGTCTGCCCTTATCAAGTCTTTTGGCGATCTCACGGGAATGTCCCGCTCCGCCGCAGGTCCCGTCCAGATAGATCCCGTCGGGTTTTATAGCAAGTCCCTCCAAGCACTGTTCCAGCAGTACGGGGATATGAGAAAATTCCATATTTTATGATTCCTTTGATATTTATTGCATTATGTTTATTACTATATAAATTATACAAACTGTATATGTATTATAATGCTATCATATCCAGAGCATTTGCCAGCTCCTCGTCGGAGAATTTCTCTTCCTGTTCAGCATAGCGTTTGCTGTCCCAGATCTCTGCGTGGTTAAGGCTTCCGATAACGGTGACATCGTGCTCCAGCCCCGCAAATTCGCGGAGATTCTGAGGGATAAGGATACGTCCCTGCTTATCGGCCTCGGCGGTAACGGCGTTAGCGTAGAGCTTTCTGATAGCAGCCTTTGCAGCCGCTCCCGTAAGAGCCTTTATCTTGTCGGTGAAAATTTCCCACTCTTCGGCGGAATAAGCAAAAAGGCAGCCTGCAGGATCAATGGTGATAACAAAGTTCTCGCCAAGCTGTTCTCTCAGCTTTGTAGGGAACGCCATGCGTCCCTTAGGGTCAATGACGTGATTGTAAGTACCCATAAGCGCCTGAGCCATGTTATCGCCTCCTTTTTATCTTTAACCGATTTGTAATATTCAACAGGCTGTTGAAACTGGGGTTGAAATTCACCACTCGTCCCCACTTTTAACTGCTTTTCACCACTTTGATATAATTATACACCATATCGGCGGAAATTGCAACTGTCAAAAGAAATTTTTGATAAAATAAATTCAGAATTTTTCCCCAAATTTATGTGCACATTAAACAAATCTATTCTTTATTTTGCATAATTTTATATAATTTATCCTATTTGTATAATAAAATTACACAACTTGTCATATTTTTTATTTTTGTTACATATATACAAAAAATATCAACTTCAAGACATAATATATATAATAATTGTGTATTGAAATATTAATAATTTAAATATATAATAAAAACAGCAGATAAAATCAAGCTATTCTGCGGCAGAGACAAAAAAGAAAGGATATGATACAGACCAATGATAAAGGCACTTGGCTCTCATCTGGATCTGGATTCGGAAGAGGGAGAAAACAGCGAATACTATTCATATGTATCCGACCTGCTGGACAGCGACGTTGTCTGCAGCATGAAGGAATACATACAGCACGGCGGGATAACCACATTTCAGCACTGCCTGAATGTTTCATATTATAATTATCTTGTTTGCAAGCTCTTTTCCTTAGACGCAAGGGCAGGAGCAAGAGCGGGTCTGCTTCACGACCTTTTCCTGTACGACTGGCATACCGACAAAAAGCCGAGCCATGCTTATCTGCACCCCAAAACGGCTCTTGAAAACGCAGAAAAGCACTTCGAGCTGACCAACATAGAAAAGGATATCATCGCAAAGCATATGTACCCCGTAACTCTCACACACTTCCCCAAATACAGGGAAACATGGGTAATTATAATGGTGGACAAATACTGCGCACTGGCAGAGACCACACT
>JBJFHQ010000429.1:0-5441 GCA_051893755.1 Oscillospiraceae bacterium | reverse complement strand
TCTTTCGTCAGCGGTTCTGCGCATAAATTTTCATCAGTTAATTGGTGGAGCAATACCAAAAAAGGGCGCAGGACATGCTTGCCCACGCCAGCCCGCTTATGGACATATATACTGCTGAAAAAGAAGAAAAGCTGAACGCATTTTTGCTTATGGATTCGGGCACCGTCGGAAAGAGAAGGAGCATTCTATCCGCTCCTCCATTATACTCGATGGAACGAGAGCGTTTAGCACAGATTTTAAGCGAACACACTTTTTCAGACGAGGAGAAAGAAAAGGTGTTTAGCTATGCCGACCGACAAAAACGAATGACAGAGGATATTCTTGCTTCATCAGAGGCAGAAGATGAGATACCCATTCTCACAAAGGAGGAGTTTGAACGGTATCCGATAAGAATTCCTCTGTCGGGAATATTCCTGGAAAAGGATATTGTGTATTCATACGATGAATATACGGAGCATATCCGTATGACAGAGGAATTTGAAAACCGACACAAGAATTATCGCCTGAAAAAGACCTCTGCCTTTGTTTTCAGAAATCTTCAGATACACATTCACGAAGGCAAATGGGCAATGGTGTCCAAGAGCAGATCACCCGCAATTCATTTCGTGATACATCACCCCAAACTCTGTCGGGCAATAGAGCACTTTGTTCCGCCAATGGTGGAGTGAGCTGCTGAACATTTGTTGAATACAAAACCAACGAGCGAAACCTGTTCTGGGATTTCGCTCGTTATAATTTGCCGCAGACTGCGTTAAAAATGCTTGCCGGGCGCCAGCCCGCCTGCGCATTTTTGCATTGTCTATAGCGCAGAACACTGCGCTTACAAAATTATGCTCGAAAATCCGCACGCATATCCTATGTGGACAGGTTCTAAATGATAATCAAAGGTTATTAAGATCTGATACTATTATTTATTTAAATACTGCCTGAATGGTAAAATCTCCCGTTACAATGATCTCGGCAGAAGGTGAAGTCGGGGAGGATATCTCACAGCCTGTATATATCCATTCCTTAAAGCTTTTGCCCTCATTCGGCACAGCTGTTACAGTGATCGGATAATCGGCAAAGTATTTTCCGCTCACAGCCTCATCAAGATCGAGAACAGTATTATTTATTCTGACAGTTCCCTTTGTGCTGTCTGAACAGGATATCTCGGCGGTAAAACAGTCACCAAGCCCGAAAGCCTTTTTCATAACATCGGGCATTGAGGAATATCTTCCGTCAACAAACACGGCAAGATTATTTACCTGTTCCGCGTAATATCTGTCGGTAGGCTGGTTTGCGACCCATTCGGGACCAAACCGCATAAATGTGTCCGGAACAAGACTGCCATACACCTCGTCAAGCTCAACTATTCTTCCAATGACAGTTGTCGGCTCAAAATCATAATTTCTTATATCGCACATGGTCAGGACAAGTTCTTTTTTAAAGTCCTCATTTGCATAAAGGGCACAAAACATATCTGCACAGCTGCGGTAAACCTCCGCATCTCCTTCTATAGTGTCGGTAGGCTTTCCTGTTTTTTGTCTGAGATATTCCGAGATATTATCCCAGCCATAATTTGTTCCTCCGTTATAAATGCCTGCGGAATAATCCGTGTCGTATACCATCATGCGCCATTTCCCGTCTGCGGCAGGAACATTGTCATCGGGAGTTTTGACACGCCACATACGCCAGTTGTTGTCCTTTAAGAAGCTGTCCTCATTATAGATATAGAGATTGAATGCCGTATAATCTATGTAGCTGCCAATGTCGAGCATTTCGCAGGCTTTTTCATAATTTGCAGTATCGGACATATCATTTCCCACAATAAAATCATACATTTCGTTATAATATGAAATATCGCTTTCCTCGCCCTCTTCGATCTCGCCGCATTTTATCATTATTACATTGTTATTGTCAATACCGTAGTTGTTTTCAATATAATTGTCGTTGTAATCCTCTGTAATTGTGTACATTCCCCAATATTCGCCGTTTATGAACGCAACACAGGGAGTGAACTGCTGTGTTTCAAAGCGTCTGCCCGATACCCGTTCCTGAAACAGCGGGTCACGGATCTTGGCAAAATCGCAGTCGTTGCCGCCGTTTCTGAGCAGGAAGGATTTGTATTTTTCGACCCTTCCTTCTCCGTCCGAACGGATATTATCGGGGATAAGCTCGTAGCTTACCGACTTGCTGCCGTATTCCTCACGTGCGGTGAAACGCATGCTTTTCTGGGGAGCATTTCTTGAAGCTGCTCCCATTATCCTTACGCCCATATCCTGCGAAAATCCGACGCTGCCGTCTGCCGTGATCAACTCAAATGCAACAGGACGCTCCCATTCTCTGCCCCTGTTGGTATAATTTCCCTTTGCGCGCCAGCCCTCAAGACGCTTGTTGTTCTCGTCCTCGGCTATCCATTTGTCATATGTTTCGCCCATGACATAGATACCCGTTTCATAATCAAAAAGATTGTCAAAATCCGTCATAATTGAGATCACAGGCACACTGCCGTATTCCTTTTCACGGTCTATTCCAATAAAGAATGTACCGTTCAGAACATCACTTGTACTGCCGTCTCCGTACACGGCAGCTGCCCGTATCACATTTGCTTTAGTAACATTTTCACGGGGAGTGTACCGCTCTCCAACGCTTATTCCCGTCTGCGCACTCAGTACGTTAGGCTCATTGGTCCTGTTTTTGAGAGCAATAGGCCCATTGTACAGAGTGCTTGTTTCATTCGGAACACTTCCGTCGGTCGTATAGTATATTTTCGCCTCCGGGTCCGGGCAAGTGATCTCAAGCTCGAAGCTATCCTTGTAGAATCCGCTTTCATGACTGAAAACAAGTTCATTTGATTCGATATCTTCCGTAACTGTATCTGATGCAGACGATGTCTTTAGATCATTATCCGCCTGCGGCTTTGCGTCGGTACAGCCCGATAGGAGCCCTGCAGCTATAAGTGCGGATAATATCCCGGCATATATTTTAGTTGCTTTCATGTTTGACCGCCTTTCAAGAATTTTCATTATCCTAATTATACATCTGCGGCAATTATTTGTAAAGGCGTTATTCAGAATTATCCAAAAAATATTTAGAACCTGTCCACATAGGCGTATACGCACGTCTTTTCGGCAAATTTTGCCGCAGACTGCGTTAAAAATGCTTGCCGGGCGCCAGCCCGCCTGCGCATTTTTGCCTTGCCTGCAACAAAATTATGCTCGAAAATCCGCACACATATCCTATGTGGACAGGTTCTATATTTTTGCGTTTGTCTTGACAATTTTGCCAAAATACGATATAATGTATCATAAATCCATAAAGATCGGAACCATTCAATTGGGATTTTGCAAACGGGCGGTGAGTACATATGGACTATCAGTCAACCTTCAGACGAAAAGAGCTGAAATATTTACTGACAAGTCAGCAGTATAACATGCTGCGGGAGCTTATTTCTCCATATATGACCGAGGATAGGTACGGTCTGCACACCATATGCAGCATCTATTTTGACACGGACGATGACCGTCTGATACGCAGCTCTCTTGAAAAGCCGCTTTATAAGGAAAAGCTTCGGCTAAGAAGCTACGGCGTTCCGGAAAGCGATGATGCTGAGGTTTTTATGGAGCTGAAAAAGAAATACAAGGGGATCGTCTACAAAAGAAGAGAGGGACTTACTCTTTCGGCTGCGGAAAGCTACATTCAAAGCGGACAAGTCCCGACAGCCAGCCAGATTTTCAGAGAGATCGAATATTTCCGCAGCTATTACAGCGCATATCCCAAGGTTTTTATCGCCTATGACCGAATCGCAATGACCGGTATTGAGGACAAAAGCCTGCGTATGACCTTCGACTTCGACATTCGCTGCCGCCGTGATGAGCTTAGTCTGAGAGCAGGCGATCATGGTCATAAGCTTACCTCTGACGGCAGCACTCTGCTGGAGATCAAGATCTCCGGCGCTGTACCGCTGTGGTTATCCTCAGCGCTTGCACAGCTGAAAATATACCCCGTATCCTTTTCAAAATACGGGCAGTTTTTCACAAAAGAATTAAAGGGAGAAATCAAATCATGTTCACCGGTATCTTGACCTCGGGAGGCAGTCAGACCACATTTTCCGAGCTTCTGTTATGCACAGGCTCTTCGGCAGTGCTTGGTCTGATGATCGCACTTTGCTATATGTTCAGAAGCAAGTACAGCAAAAGCTTTGTCTGCACTCTTGTCATTCTGCCCGTTGTTGTTCAGGCAGTGATAATGCTTGTAAACGGAAATGTGGGAACGGGCGTTGCGGTAATGGGTGCGTTCAGTCTTATACGATTCCGCTCTGTGCCGGGGACCTCACGGGAGATCGGTGCAATATTCCTTGCCATGACTGCGGGGATCGCAACAGGCATGGGACAGCTTGGCTTTGCTTTTGCCGTCACGGGCTTTGTTTGTCTTATTATGCTGGTGCTTACGGGAATAAAATTCGGCGAATCGAAAAGGGATGTATCCGAACTTAAAATTATCGTTCCCGAGGACATGGATTTTGAAAATGCCTTTGACGATATTTTAAGCAGCTACACCCTGTCCTATCATCTGATCTCATCAAAAACAACCAATATGGGCAGTCTTTATGAATTGAAATATGAAATCATTCTTAAAAAAGACAGCAGCGTGAAAAAGATGATCGACGAAATAAGATGCAGGAATGGTAATCTTACTGTTTTATGCGGTCAAAAGCAGTTTTCACATCAGGATGAATTATAATTTGTCGGCATATCATCTTAAAACAAACCTACATATGGACACGAATCCCGTCAGTAACACATAAGTGATGTCATTGATCACTTTGAATACAGATATTTTTTTGAGAATAAATTATGGGAGAATTTCCGAGGAGTGTGTAAGAAAATGGAGATTTTAAAAAGTGACTGGTTACTTTTCAGAGCAAAAATACCCGAATGGCAGGAAGCTTATATGGATAAGCTCATAAAGGGATACATCTCCCTGCTCAGCGATGATAAGCTTGCTTCGGAAAAATTCTGGGAGCTGGAATCCCTCATTAAAAATGATAAGCATAAATCGGGTGTCATAATTGAAATGCGAAAATCAGAAATGATATATAACATTATTGACCTTCTCAATGATCATGTAATATGTCTTGACGACCTGAATGATTTCAGCGATGAACTGAAGGAAACTGTAAATGCCCTCTTACACGGCTGTTGAGCAAAAACAGAGGCTGTGAATAATATATAAAAAGGTGAAAGTACTATGAAAAAATTTCCGAGAATATATGCGGAAAGTACAATAACAAGAATGTATAAAAAGCTTGCTTTGCCGCAGGAAACAATATCGCTTCTTCACGATTATTTTGACGCATTTTCAAACCTGTATCAGATTCTTCCGCTCAGCGATGCATATAAAATAATCGACAGTCAGAACAGCGGTATGATAACGTTTGACGAGTTCATTTCTTTTTC
>JBJFHQ010000428.1:0-5450 GCA_051893755.1 Oscillospiraceae bacterium | reverse complement strand
CCTCTTTATAAGTGATAATTATTAATTGATAATTTATAAGCTGCGGGTACATGAATAGTATCCGCAGCTATACAAAATCGGCTGTCATTTCTGGCAGCCGATTTTGTATTATCAGTTCTTAATCAATTTTTTAAGCCTTTCCATAGCTTCCTTAGTATTCTCATGAGTATTGAAGGAGGTCAGTCTGAACCAGCCCTCACCGTTTTTGCCGAAGCCATCGCCGGGAGTGCCTACTACCTGAATTTCATGGAGCATGTAGTCGAAGAATTCCCAGCTGCCCATGCCGCCCGGGCATTTCAGCCAGATGTAGGGGGAGTTCTTGCCGCCGGTGTACTTGATGCCGCACTCGTCCAGAGCTTCTCCGATGATGCGTGCGTTTTCCTGATAGTATTCGATGTTAGCCCTTGTCTGCTTCATGCCCTCCTCGGAGAACACCGCCTCTGCGGCTCTCTGCACGGGATAGGACACGCCGTTGAACTTGCTGCCCTCGCGGCGGTTCCAGAGCGAAGCTATGCTAATCTCCTCGCCCTTGGAGGTTTTCATGACCAGCTTGTCGGAAATGACGGTATAGCCGCATCTCATGCCCGTAAAGCCCGCAGTCTTAGAGAGAGAGCACATCTCGATAGCACACCTCTCCGCACCCTCAATTGCAAAAATGGAGCGAGGAACGTCGGGGTCGGTGATGAATGCCTCGTAAGCGCTGTCATAGATGATAACAGCGTTGTTTTTCAGAGCATAATCCACCCAGACCTTAAGCTGGTCACGGGTATAGGCAGAGCCTGTGGGATTGTTGGGAGAGCAGAGATAGATGATATCCGCATGAACATTTTCGTCGGGCATTGCGGCAAAGCCGTTTTCCTCGGTGCAGTCGGCGTAGATTATCTTCCTGCCGCTCATTACGTTGGTATCAACATAAACGGGATATGCGGGGTCGGTGATAAGCACGGTGTTGTCGCTTCCGAAAATATCGGTGATATTTCCGCAGTCGGACTTTGCGCCGTCATTTATCCTTATCTCGGAAGGAGAAACGTTCACGCCGAAGCTCTTGTAGTAGCCCGAAACAGCTTCACGGAGGAAGTCATAGCCTGCGCCGCTGTCCTCATAGCCGCGGAAGGTCTCCTTGACGCCCATTTCGTCCGCCGCCTTTTTCATGGCATCCACAACAGCCCCCGCGATAGGAAGAGTAACATCTCCGATACCCATTCTGATTATCCTTGCGGCCTTATCGGGATTTTCCGCCGAATAGGCCTTGATTTTTTTAGCAATATCTATAAACAGATAGTTTTTCTCAAGATTTAAAAAATTCTCATTGACCTGAGCCATTGGTTTCAAAGCCTCCTAAAATTATTATCAATTATAGATCTATTTCCCCGTCGAATACCTTTTCCGCAGGGCCTCTCATAAGCACCTGACCGTTTTCAAGATAGGTTATGTAAAGCTCACCGCCGCGCAGCTTAATGGTGATCTCCTCACCCTGCTTACAGTGACCGTTCAGACACGCAGCCACTGCCGTTGCGCAGGCTCCCGTGCCGCATGCCCATGTCTCGCCCGAGCCTCGCTCCCATACTCTCATTTTAAGGGTGTGGCTGTCGATGACCTCTGCGAATTCGGTGTTGACCTGTTCGGGGAAAATGGGATGCTTTTCATAAGCCGGACCGATGTCCTCCAGACGGAGACTGTCTATCCCCGATGTGAATATGACCGCATGAGGATTTCCCATGGATACCGCGGTGATATGCACTTCCTTGCCGCCTACGGTGATAGGCTTGTTGATAAATGTGTCACCCTCTGCGTTCATGGGGATATCCTTCGGAACGAGAACAGCCTCGCCCATATTGACCTCAACGGTCTTAACTAAGCCGTTTTCGGGAAAAAGCTTCAGATATTTTATACCGCTTAAGGTCTCGAGAGTTATCTCGGTCTTGTCGGTAAGGTGATTGTCGTACACATATTTTCCGATGCAGCGCGATGCGTTGCCGCACATTTTGCCTTCGCTGCCGTCGGCGTTGAACATTCTCATGCGGAAATCCGCCTTGTCCGAGGGAGTTATCAGCACGAGCCCGTCCGAGCCGATGCCGAAATGACGGTCGCTTACTATCTTTGAGACCTCCGACGGGTCGTCGACCTTTTCCTCAAAGCAGTTGACATATACATAATCATTTCCGATGCCCTGCATTTTTGTAAACTTCATAATGAAAAGCTTCCTCCCTTACAGATATTCATACGCCTTAAGTATATCGGTAGCCACCTTGATAAGGGGCTCACGCAGATCCATAGCCTGCTTCTGGATATGCCTGTGAGCCTCGGGCTCCGTCAGGCGCAGATACTGGATAAGCACGCATTTTGCG
Organism: Oscillospiraceae bacterium; assembly: GCA_051893755.1. Taxonomy (GTDB): domain Bacteria; phylum Bacillota; class Clostridia; order Oscillospirales; family Ruminococcaceae; genus RGIG4694. The sequence goes on along the minus strand of JBJFHQ010000428.1, from coordinate 3,102 downwards.
CGGTCGATGACCATTATCTCGTTGAGCTTTTTTTTGAGTGCGGCAGCCCTTTCCTCTGCTTCCTTTCGGCGTTTGCGTTCCGCCGTCATATACTTCACGGTCATTGACAGCAGCGGAGGATTTACAGGCTTTGGCAGAACGATAACTCCCGTGCTTTCCAGCTTTTTAAAGGCAGCGTCCGCATTTTTCTGAGCAGCCAGGAGAATTATTGCCGCGTCAGATTCCGCCGATATATGAGCCGCAAGGGACAGTCCGTACTCGTCCTCCAGCGGGGCGGAAATAATGACCAGTCCGTACTCGCAGGGAGACCCGGCTGAAAATTTCTGCTTCACCGAGGAATTATTTCCGACGGATATCCCGCCGTATCCCAGCTCATCTGACACTCCCGAAACTATCTCCGAAAGACCGTTCAGATTATCCTCGTTGGCGGATAATATCAGTATCTTTTCCTTTTCAGCCATAGCTCTGCCCCCTTGCATATTATTTTCATTGTCACTGTTCTTATATCATAACACATAAAGAACATTTTGTCAATACCTTTTGCAAGAAAAAATATAAATTCCTGCAAAAATGTAGAAAGCGGTTTTGATTAAGCCCATAAATTATATAAAATGTGAATTTGATTTGAAAATCGACTGCAAAAATCGGGCGCATGCTTTGGAAAAATACCGCGATTGACAAAAAAATATTTGTGTGCTATAATAAAATAAATATTACTTATGAAAGGACGGATAGAATGAAATGCAGCAAATGCGGCGCTCAGAATGAGGATAATGAGATGTTCTGCAATTCCTGCGGCGCTGAATTGTACACGGGGGAAAATGTAAAAGAAGAAAAAAAGCCCGAGAAGAAAAGCGGTATCGCTTTCGGGATCGGCAAGGGTAAGGATAAAAAGCCGAAAAAGGCTTCTGATGATAAAAAAACAGAGGGGAAAATATCCGATAAAAAGAACGGTAAGGATCCCGAGAAAAAGCTTTCCGCCGAGGAACGCAGGAAAAAGGCTGCTCTGCGGATAAAGCTTATTGCGGCAGCTGTGGCTGTGATTGCAGTGGCTGTCGTGATAATCATTATCGCAGGCAGCATCGGCTCTTCAAAAGGCTCAAAGATAGCGGACAAGGTCCCTCTGGGAAGAAATATCGACTACTGCATCAAGGAAACAGGCGAGGATTTCGCCTCTACATCACAGTATAAGGATATGAAGTCGGTGGCTAACTTCGACTACATCTGCGAGTCGGACAAGACTATGAATATCAGCGGTATCACCGTCCCTCAGTGGGCAGTGCTCGTCACCGAGGACAGCAGCCGTATCCTCGATACGGTGGAGTATTACGATTTCAGCTCCCTGAAAAACGGCTGGAAGGGCGAGCATTCCAATATAAGATTCACCAAGGAGACCGTTTCCTACGGTATGGACATGAAAACAGTCAATAAGACTATCGGCTTTACGCCCTACTACACAAAAAAGACCTCCGACAACAAATCGCTGAACTGCTACAGATACTATATAGTAGACAACGACACCGGCACAGAGAGAGTTTTCAACTACTATGTGGAATTTAACGACGTAAACGGTACGGTAGTCAACGCTTACGATACCGAGATAAATTATGTAAACTATGTTCTGGGAATAAAGTGACCTATGGAAAAAACCAAGAAAAGACTGTCCCCATGGGCAATTGTCCTCATAGCAGGCTTTGCCCTGTGCGCAGTCCTGAATCTTCTCGCATGGATAAGCAGCGATTTTGCAGACTTTTACACCGATAATATCTTTGTGTATATAAGTGTGCCATTCAGCTTTCTTACATCGCTGCTGCCATTTTCCTTCGGGGAGCTGCTGATAATCATCGGCATACTTATTATAATTGTGGGCATACCGCTGGAGATAGCTTTTCTCATAAAATTCAGGAAAAGCAGGGAAAAAAGACAAAAGCTGCTGAAAGGCTCCGCGATTTTTCTCTGCTGGGTGATTTTTTACATACTGCTCACCGAAACGCTCAACTGCTTTATCCAGTACCACTGCACCACCTTTTCGGACAAGTATTATCCCGAATTTTCGGCGCAGGCGGCGCAGGGCTATACCGTGGAGCAGCTCACCGAGCTGTGCGACTACATCATCGACAACGCAAACGAGCTGTCACAGCAGCTGGAGCGGGACGAAAACGGGGAGATAATTATTCCCGACAATGCGGCAGAGCTGGCAGGAGAGTATGTGCGTGCACTTGCTGACGAATATCCGCGATTCGGCGGGTGGTATACTGTTCCTAAGGATATAGCCTGTTCGCGGACCATGAGCAAGCTGAATCTGCAGGGGATATATTTTCCCTTTTCCATGGAGGCAAATATCAACAAGGATATGCGCCCGTCCAGAAAGCCCGTGACCATGTGCCATGAGCTTGCCCATACAAAGGGCTTTATCTTAGAGGACGAGGCGGGCTTTATCTCATATCTTGCCTGCGAAAACTCGGGAGACCCGCTGTTTATGTACAGCGGCTATCTTTGTGCAATGAATTATTCGGTAAATCAGCTGTTCAGGTACGCCTCCGAGGAGGAAAAAATAAGGATATCCCAAAAGATATGCAGCACAGTTTACTATGACAACACATTTCTTACCGAGGAATACAAGGCATCACTGGAAAAGGACAAGGTCATAAAAACGGAGACTGCCGCAAAGGTATCTGACAAGGCAATGACTGCCAGCCTCAAGCTTAACGGGGTTTCCGACGGAAAGCAAAGCTACAACAGGATAGTAGATCTGCTTCTTGAATATTATTTTTATGTGAAAGGACAGTAATCAATGCTGATACTGGGAATAGAGTCCTCCTGCGACGAGACCGCCGCCGCTGTTGTGGAGGACGGAAGGATAGTTCATTCAAATATCGTGGCGACGCAGATAGAGGAGCATAAGAAATTCGGCGGAGTTGTCCCCGAGCTGGCTTCACGCCGTCACTGCGAGAACATATATGATGTAGTTGATAATGCGCTGAAAGCGGCGAATGTGACCTTATCCGACATTGACGCTGTGGCGGTCACATATGCTCCGGGACTTATCGGAGCGCTGCTTGTGGGAGTTTCCTTTGCGAAGGGTGTTGCTATGGCAAGCGG
>JBJFHQ010000427.1:0-5458 GCA_051893755.1 Oscillospiraceae bacterium | reverse complement strand
CCACTCAAACTAACCCTTTCGATGCAGCCACGTATGAGCCGCTTGTCTTCCCCTGAAGGTGTCTCCCCCACATGCGTCGAATGAAAAAATTTCGGTTGAAAACATATAATAGCCCCGCAGAGAGTAACCTAAGCTGAAAAGCCAGAAAACTAACCGCCGATAATCAAAACCCCTCCCACTATACATAAATTTAACATTACATCTCTTTCAAATCTAACATTCATAAGATATGATGATAGTGTGAGTAAATGTAAGTAAAGGGGAAGGGAATATGGAAAATAGACCGCTGTCTACTACATTGCTGATAGGTATCGCACTTATGGCTGCGGGGGTGCTGATATTTGTTTCCTGTTTTTCGGTGCTGTTCACCTATGATAGGACCACTGCCGTTATAACTCATGTCGAAAGACACGAGGAGTATGATGATGACGGCGATACTACTTATGTGTACTATATAACCGCATGCTATTCCGTGGACGGGGAGCCTTTTACCGCTTATGGCAAAAGGAATAGTTTGCGTTCAGTGGGCGAAGAGGTCTCTGTCTATTACAGCAGGTTCGACCATAAGCTCTATAAGTTTGAATATGATATCAACGGACGCTTGATAGCAGGACTTATTTTCACGGGAATCGGCGCAGTTATCGCTGTTGCTAATCTTGTGGCGGGTGTGGAGATAAACTTTACCTCGGAGGATTGATCTGCAAAGGAGATGCGAAAAATGAAAACAAAGGCACCTTTATTTATGATGCTGATAGGTATGGTATTCCTGATAGTGGGAGTTATGGTGCTTTCCTCCTGCATCAAGGTTATGACTTCATATGAGAAAACAGACGCTGTTGTCACCTCCTGCGAAAAGGGCGTGGAGTATGACTCCGACGACGACAGGACCACCGTTTACTATACATATGCGGATTATACAGTCCATGGCGAGACCTACTCCGCTTACAGCAAGCTGTCAAGCTTTCATTCCGTCGGCGAAAAGCTGCCGCTGTATTACGATAAGGCTGCTCCCGATGTGTGCGAGTTCAAGGCGGATATCGTCTCCAAGCTCACGCTTGCTCTGGTATTTGCTGCCTTCGGGATATTATTTTCCGTCATATTCATTTATAGCCTGATAAAAGGTCGAGCGGTCTGAAAACCGCCTGAAGGCTTCATCGGCTAAAATTAAAATCGGGAACGAAATGCCCTCGTTCCCGATTTTTTATTGATAATATAATTACGGAAGAAGTCTGTTCAGATCTCTGGGGAACATCGACGCCTGTCTGATGTTCTGGAGACCTAAGAGCTTCATCACAAGTCTTTCAAGTCCGATACCAAGTCCGCCGTGGGGAGGAAGTCCGTACTTGTGCGCCTGCAGATAGAACTCGAAGTCCTTCGGGTCAAGTCCCTGCGCGCGCATCTTTTCAAGCTGTTCCTCGTAGTCGTGGATACGCTGACCGCCTGTGGTTATCTCCAGACCGCGGAAAAGCAGGTCGAACTTGCAGGCAGTTCTGGGGTCCTCCTTGTCGTTCATTGCATAGAACGGGGGCTTCGACGACGGGAAGTTAGTTACAAAGATGAACTCTGTGCCGTATTCCTTCTTTGCGTAGTCGCAGAGGAAAACCTCGTCCTCGGGCTCAAGGTCGAACTTGTTCTTAGCCTTGCTGCCTCTGATAAGAGTTACTGCGTCCTCGAACTTGATAGCGGGTATCTCCGTCACCTCGGGGATATCTGCGCCCAGCATATTTATCTCGTGAGCATAGTTTTCCTTCAGATAATTCATCATGTAGCGCAGCATTGCCGTCTCCATGTCCATTACATCATACATGTCGTTGATGTACGCCATTTCAAAGTCAAGTCCGATATACTCGTTCAGATGACGTGAAGTGGAGTGCTTCTCCGCACGGTACACGGGAGCTATCTCGAAAACCCTGTCAAAGAACGCAACGGCAGTCTGCTTGTAGAACTGGGGCGACTGGTTGAGGAAGGCTTCCTTCTCGAAGTATTCCAGACGGAAGATGTTAGCTCCGCCCTCTGCGCCCTGAGCAACTATCTTAGGAGTGTGGATCTCGGTGAAATTGTTCTCCAGCATGAACTTGCGGAACGCCTCGGCAACGCCCTCCTGGAACTTGAAAACAGCCTTTTCCTTGGGATTTCTGAGTGCTACGCTCCTGTTGTCCAGATTGATGTCCAGACCGCAGCCCAATGAGCGCTGGGACACCTTAAGAGGATACTCCGCAGCAGGCTTTGAGATGACCTTGATAGAGGTCAGGTGTATTTCCAGACCGTTATAAGCCCTGTCCTCTTTTCTGACGATGCCGCTCACGGTCACGTAGCAGCCTTCCTTTACCTCATCGAGGGTATCCGGGCAGTTCTTCTCGTCGTACACCGACTGGATAAGATAGCGTGCTGTGCGGAGGATAACGAACGCAAATCCGCCCATTTTCTTGACCTTATGAACGCATGCGGAAAACTCCACGCTGCTGTCCGCCGCCGCAAGAGCGGTTTCGGGAGTGATCTCGGTGAGAACGGTGCTGCCGCTGACTTTTCTCATATATAATAACTTCCTTTCATTATGGGATATTCCCACAAAGGCATCAGCCTTTTTTTCACAATAAAATAAAAATATATTATATTATACCATAATCATGCGGTTTTGTCAACGGTCAATTTATGAATTGCCGCCGCCCTGCTCGGTTTGTGCAAAACATACATATAAAATGAAATGTTTTGTTCTTTTTTGAAAAAAATCCTGAAATATGTTGCAAAAAAATACATCATATGATATAATAATGCATAGGCAGAGGTCTGCCTGACAATTATCATCAGCTTCCCGGGGACAGCCTTCGGGAACAAAGGAGATAACAGCATGAAGTCGATAGCTAAAAGAATATCTGTTTCAACAATTATAAATGTGGCTGTTTCTATGAATATCCTGTGCTTTATTGTGATACTTCTGAACTATCAGAATGCCATAAAAATGGTGCAGAATGATATGGAACAGCTGGTGAACGCTGCTTCTCAGCGCACTCAGTGGGAGATAGAATCCTTCCGCAATGTTGCCGTGGAGGCAGGACGGAACTCTATCCTCACCAGCAAGGCTGTTCCCAACGAAACAAGAAAGGCTTACCTTGAAAGCATCGCCGAAACTCACGGCTATCAGCGTGGTAATTTCATCACCTCCGACGGCATGGGTCTCGACGGCAATGAATACTCCGACAGACTGTATTTCCAGGAGGCTATGAAGGGCAATGCTACCGTATCAGAGCCCCTCGTTTCAAAGGTGACGGGAAAGTCTACCGTTATCGTGGCGGCTCCCGTAAGAAACGGCGGCACTGCTAACGGTCAGCCTATCGGCTGCGTTTACTTCGTTCCCGACGAGGAATTTTTAAATGATATCGTCCGCAGCATCGAGTTCAGCGAAATGGGCTATGCGTACATTATCGACAGCGACGGCTGCACTATCGCAAGCGTGGATTCCCAGAAGGTCATCGACGACGAGAATATCCAGCGTATGGCGGAAACAGACCCCTCCTACGCTTCACAGGCGGAGATGCACGCTCTTATGGAGACGGGCGAGACAGGCTTTGCCCGCTGCGAGATCGAGGGCGTTGAATACTATGCCGCATACGCTCCCATTCAGGAAACCGAGGGCTGGTCACTGGCTCTGGTAGTTCCCCGTGACGAGATAATGCTCGATACTACCCTCACTCTTGTGAAGGCGCTCGTTATTATGGTCGTGCTCGTTGTGATATCCGCCTTTGCGGCATTTGCAATGGGCAAGAAGATAGGCGCTCCTATCAGAAGGGTCACCGAGAGGATAGATTCCCTTTCCGAGGGAGATCTTTCCGGCGAGGTCGCTATAATCGAGGGCGAGGACGAGGTCGCAAGACTTTCTCATACGGCGGCAAAGCTCACCGATTCGCTCAATACCATGATAGGCGATGTGGGACGTGTCCTTTCGGCAATGTCCGCAGGGGACTTCAACGTTGATACCTCCCAGAATGAAGCCGCGTATGTAGGCGATTTCCACGGACTTATCGAGTCTATCCGCAACATCAACCACACTCTCAGCAATACAATGTATACTATCAATCAGTCGGCGTTCCAGGTGTCCAGCGGCTCCGATCAGGTGTCCATGGGTGCTCAGTCACTGGCACAGGGTGCTGCACAGCAGGCTTCCTCCATCGAGGAGCTGGCGGCGACTATACATACTATCTCCGAGCAGATAAAGCAGAACAGCGCAAACTGCGAGAACGGCAAGCAGCTTGTTGAGGAGTCCGGGCAGTTCTTCGCCGAGGCCAATGACCGCATGGACGATCTTACTGCGGCAATGACCCAGATAGGCGAGTCCTCCGACGAGATAGGCAAGATAATCAAGACTATCGAGGACATCGCATTCCAGACCAATATCCTCGCGCTCAACGCCGCAGTTGAGGCGGCTCGTGCAGGTGAGGCGGGCAAGGGCTTCGCAGTGGTTGCGGACGAGGTAAGAAATCTTGCGTCCAAATCGGCGGATGCTGCGCAGAACACCACCTCTCTTATCGAACACTCCATGGAGGCGGTGCGCCGCGGAACAGGCGTTACCAAGGACGTTGTGGAGGTCGTCCGCAGAGTCGAGGACAACGCTGCGCAGATAAGGGATATCGTGGACGAGATCGCAGATGCAAGCGCTGCGCAGATAGGTATGATCGACCAGATCTCCGTGGGCATCGACCAGATATCCTCGGTCGTTCAGTCCAATACCGCGACCTCCGAACAGAGCGCCGCAGCCTCCGAAGAGCTCTCCGGTCAGGCAGACAGCTTAAAGAGCCTTATCGGCAGATTCAAGCTCAAAAAGTAATGCAATATCAATGCTGATACGAGAAACGGATAAGATGATATCCTATCCGTTTCTTTTATTTAAGAACCTGTCCACATAGGCGTATACGCACGTCTTTTCGGCAAATTTTGCCGCAGACTGCGTTAAAAATGCTTGCCGGGCGCCAGCCCGCCTGCGCATTTTTGCCTTGTCTGCAACAAAATTATGCTCGAAAATCCGCACGCATATCCTATGTGGACAGGTTCTAATTTTTTCTCGGCGGTGATCATTTTTTGGAATTTTTTGAAAAGCTTAACGAATTGATAATCAGATTTGACAACTGGCTGTGGGGCATTCCGCTCATACTGCTCATTCTGGGCTGCGGGATAATACTTACGGTGCGGCTTCGGGGCGTGCAGTTTCGCAGGCTCGGCACTGCGCTTAAGTACATGATACAGAACGAGGAGGAGACCGAGGGCGATGTTACCAGCTTCGGCGCCCTCTGTATCGCACTTTCCGCCACTATCGGCACGGGCAATATCGTCGGAGTTGCCACCGCTATCGCAGCAGGCGGCCCCGGAGCGCTGTTCTGGATGGAGATAGCCGCTCTGCTGGGAATGGCTACCAAGTATACCGAAGGACTTCTCGCAGTGAAATACCGCGTGTTCGACAGCGAGG
>JBJFHQ010000426.1:4197-5470 GCA_051893755.1 Oscillospiraceae bacterium | reverse complement strand
ATATGAAAGCACTTGTACTTGTAAGCGGAGGAGTGGACAGCACTACCTGTCTGGCAATGGCTGTATCGGAGTACGGAAGGGAAAATGTTGTGGGACTTTCCGTTTCCTACGGACAGAAGCACACAAAGGAGCTGGAATCCGCAAGAAATGTGGCAAAATATTATGATATTGAGCTTATCGAGACAGACCTTTCGCCGATGTTCAAATATTCGGACTGCTCGCTGCTGTCCCATTCGGACAAGGATATCCCCGAGGAAAGCTATGCCGAGCAGCTTGAAAAATCCGACGGAAAGCCCGTGTCTACCTATGTGCCTTTCCGAAACGGATTGTTCCTGTCGGCAGCGGCAGCTATCGCCATATCGAAGGACTGCGGCATCATCATGTACGGCGCTCATGCGGACGATGCTGCGGGGAATGCATATCCCGACTGCTCCGAGGTGTTCAAGAATGCCATGAACGAGGCTATCTGGGAGGGCAGCGGACATCAGGTCAGAGTTGAGGCTCCCTTTGTGAACCACACAAAGGCGGAAGTGGTAAAGAAGGGGCTGGAGCTGAAAGCGCCCTATGAGCTGACATGGAGCTGCTACGAAGGACATGACAAGCCCTGCGGAGTATGCGGCACCTGCCGTGACAGGGCGGCGGCATTTGCGGCAAACGGTGTCGTTGACCCTGCGCTGAAATATAGTGAATAGTTGATAGTTAACAGTTATTTGCTTGAATGAATGGAGGAACTATTGTGACAGGCAGAAACAAGGAAGAGACCGAGGGCATTACTCTCCTCGGAAATCAGAAAACAAAATATCCCGATGATTACGCTCCCGAAATGCTGGAGACCTTCGTCAATAAGCATCAGGAGAACGACTATTTCGTGAAATTCAACTGCCCCGAATTTACAAGTCTGTGTCCGATAACGGGACAGCCCGATTTTGCGTCGATATATATATCCTACGTCCCCGATGTGAAAATGGTGGAGAGCAAATCGCTGAAGCTTTATCTGTACAGCTTTAGAAATCACGGGGATTTTCACGAGGACGTTGTCAATATCATTATGAAGGACCTGATAAAGCTCATGGACCCGCGGTATATCGAGGTCTGGGGAAAATTCACTCCCCGCGGCGGCATATCCATCGACCCCTACTGCAACTATGGCAGAAAGGGCACAAAATGGGAACAGGTGGCATTTGACCGTCTGGCGCACCATGACCTGTACCCCGAAAAAGTAGATAATCGTTGACGATAAGCCGTACAGCTTCTGTGCGGCTTTTCTATTAAG
>JBJFHQ010000426.1:0-4097 GCA_051893755.1 Oscillospiraceae bacterium | reverse complement strand
AGTAGATAATCGTTGACGATAAGCCGTACAGCTTCTGTGCGGCTTTTCTATTAAGACTATTTTAAGCTTAATGGATTATAATTCAAGAAATAACATAACGGAGGGTATGCCATGAGGATCCTTATTGTCGAGGACGAGGTCAAGCTTGCGGACGCACTTGCACAGATATTTATGAAAAACAAAATAACGGCAGACGTATGCTATGACGGCGTTTCCGGACTGGACAACGCCCTCTCGGGGATATATGATGTTATCGTGCTGGATATAATGCTGCCGAAAATGAACGGCATCGACGTGCTTAAAGCGATAAGGAAGAACAACATGTCCGTGCCCGTGCTGCTGCTGACCGCCATGGACGAGCTCTCCGACAAGGTCAAGGGCTTCGACAGCGGCGCGGACGATTATCTCACAAAGCCTTTCTACACCGAGGAGCTTCTCGCAAGAGTAAAGGCGCTGGGCAGGAGAAATTCCTCCGAGCCTGCATACGAAAACGAGCTGCGCTTCGGCGAACTGCGACTCAATCTGCAGAGCTATGAGCTTTTCTGCGGACAGAACTCCGTTAAGCTGGGACTTAAGGAGTTTTCTATCATGGAGCTGCTGATGAAAAACGGCGGCTATGTCATAAGCAAGGAAACTATCCTTTTAAAGGTCTGGGGATATGAGTCCGACGCCGAATACAACAACGTTGAGGTATATATATCCTTTTTAAGGAAAAAGCTTGCGTATATCAAGTCCGATGTTTCGGTCAAAACTATCCGCGGAGTGGGATACTGTCTGGAGGGAGCAAAGTGATAACCCGTCTCAGAATAAGGATATCAGCCGTGATAATGACGGTGCTGACTATAATAATCGCAGGAGTTGCGGCGGGTATCTACTTTATCATGCAGAGCTCCGAGAACAGCGAGACCGATAAGCTGCTGGACTATGCCATGAGAGCCGAGGCGGGAGCGGGAGACAAATTTGAGCCCGATGCAATGAACGAACCCTCCGAGCCGCCTCAGGTAAGGCGGACCGTAAAGAATGAACTGTTCAAGCCTGCGGATACCAACTGGGTCGCCGTTTCAAGGGACGAGGACGGTACTGTCAGCGTGGGATCCAGCAGCAGATTCAGCGAGATAACCGATACGGTACCCTTTGAAGCTGCCTTTGAAAGGATAGAAGCCCTTAAAAAGGAGCGTGGATATATCACGGTCAGCGATGTGAGGTACCGCTATCTTTTCCAAAACGGCAGGGCTGTTCTTGCAAATCATGACCTTATCGGACAGACTATGGACAGGCTGCTTGCAATAATAATCATGATAAGCGCAGCTGCGTGGCTTGTGCTGCTGCTGGTCATCGTGCTGCTTTCGGGGTGGATAGTGAAGCCCATAGCCGAAGCATGGCAGAAGCAGAAGGATTTTTTTGCCGACGCTTCCCATGAGCTGAAAACGCCGCTGACGGTCATCTCCGCCAATGTGGACGTTATCATGTCGAACCCCGAGGAAAAGGTCTGCGACCAGAGCAGGTGGTTTGAATACATCAAGGCGGAAGAGGAAAAAATGTCGGGGCTGATAAGTCAGATGCTCTACCTGTCCCGTGAGGATATGATGAGCAGGCGGGACGATACCGCAAAAGCGGAGTTCAACCTGTCGGAGACTGCCGAGGGAGTCTGCCTTGCCTTTGAAGCCCTTGCCTTTGAAAAGGGCAGGGAGCTTGTGACCGATATAAGACCCGGCGTTATGTGCAGAGGAAATAAGGAGGAGATATCACGGCTCATCAATATACTGGTCGATAACGGCATCAAGCACTCCGACGACAGAGGGAAGATCACGGTGAGGCTTGAAAAAGTGCGCAGCAAGGCTGTTCTTACCGTGTCAAATACGGGTGCCCGGCTTTCCGAGGAGCAGCTTTCCCGCCTGTTTGACAGGTTTTACAAAATCGACAAGTCCCGCGGAGAGGATAAGGAAGGCTATGGTCTGGGACTTTCGATCGCTAAAACAATAGCCGAAAAAAATGACGGAAGTCTGACTGTTCAGTCCGATGAGCAGGGGTTAACTTCGTTTGTTTTCAAAATGTAACCAAATTGTAATAATAAATATGTAAAAAACTATTGGATTTTTCCGAAGAATATGTTATAATTTGTTCATACAACAAATACTGACGCAATTTATTTGAAAAGGAGTATAATTATGAACAAATCATTAAAAAAGGCTGTGTCTTTGGTTGCAGCTCTGACTATGGCTGTCAGCGCGATACCCGCTATCGGCGCAAGCGCTAAATCCAATGATGTATATACAAGCAGCTACACCTGGTATAACGCTAAGACTGAGCTTTATTACGATTCTAAGGACGAGGCTGCTGCAGCGTCTGCAATTTCCGATGTATATAACGGCTATGCTATCAATAATGATTATCATGTGAACTTCTCACCTGCATATCCTTATTACAGCTCCTACACAAAGAAGTATTATCCTTCATTCTTTGCTGCAAATGCTGTTTCCAAGGGAAATGAGTCTATGATCATCTTCGGCGGTCCCGACGGTTCGCCTGTATATGACAGCAAGCACATCTATTACAGCTCTTACACAAAGAGATATTACGAAACATACGAAGAGGCTCTCAAGCACTCTGCAAATACCGCATCCTACATTATCAAGGCTGACGGTACCGTTTCCTATACTACAGGCACTGTATATGCTTACTACAGCACATACACAAATAAGTATTATACGACCTACACCGACGCACTTGCTGCTTCAAAGGGCTATACCTCCTATGTAAAGGCTGTGTATAACTATACAGTAGACAAGGGTTCGGGAGATTATTACAACAGCAAGACCGGAAAGTGGTATACATCCCTTTCTTCCGCTCTGGCAGCAGGCAGCAATAACGCTGACTATGTATATTATACAGGCTCTTCCTTCACTGTTTACTATAACAGCTTTACCCGCAGATATTATGCGTCTGTAAGCGAGGCTCTGGCAGCAGGCGGAGAAGAGAGCGATATCACTCAGTACAACTACTCCGGAAGAGATATCCCTGCAGAGGCATACAGAAGCACAGTTGTATACAATGCTCCTTACTATGACGGCTACTATTACAACGGCTACTACTATAACTATCCTTACTACTATTACGGATATTATGCTTATCCTTATTACTACTACTATAACAAAACTTCCGAAACAACAGCAGGTGAAGGCGTTCCTTATCTCAAGGGCTATACCACAAGACACTCATGGTCAAACCTTGCTACATATGTAAAGAACGTTAAGAGCGGTTCTACCGTTCAGATCACCATGAACGGCGCTACGACTGTTCCCGATACATTTATGTCGGCTCTTAAGGGCAGAAACGTTACCGTTGTATTTAACATGGATAACGGCGTTGCATGGACAGTTAAGGGAACAAGCGTTACAGAAGCCAAGACTGTAAACCTCAGTGTATCATATGATGCTGATGTGATCCCCGACAAGCTTCTTAAGAAGGCAACCAAGGACGCTATTGCAGCAGCTGAGGTATCTGTCGGAACAGCAGACGGCTCTTCTCTCGGATTCAAGGGCAGCTGCACTATCAAGTTCAACAGCAGCCGTGCAAATGAGTTCGCAAAGACTTATTGTTACAATAAGGAGGATAACAATCTTACTCTCGTTTCCAAGTCTATGACAAACGATAACGGCTATGTAAGCTTTGTTGCTTCCGAGAACGGCACATATCTCGTAGTTCTTTCATAATTCCATAAAATTATTCGGGCGGAGAATGAAAATTCTCCGCCTTTTTTCTTGACAAATCCATCTGATAGTATTATAATGATAATATCATAGTAATAATATTGGAGGAGTTAGTTATGCCCGATGAAAAGGAATTTCTGAAAAACTATAATATAAAAAAGTATGAGCAGCCCTCCGTGGCGGCAGATATTGCTGTGTTCACGGTGAAAAATATCCCCGATGAAAATTACAGAAAGCTTGACGGGAAAAAGCTGTGCCTGCTGATGATAAAAAGGGGAAAGCCGCCATTTCAGGATCAGTTTGCGCTTCCGGGCGGCTTTGCCAAGAAGGACGAAACGGTGGACAGTACGGCTCTGCGGGAGCTTTTTGAGGAGACCTCTGTTGAAA
>JBJFHQ010000425.1:0-24484 GCA_051893755.1 Oscillospiraceae bacterium | reverse complement strand
AATATAGAAATACAACAGACAGTTTGTGACAAATAAGCCAAGACATCGACCGTAAAACCAAATCTATCCCGATTTCAAAGGGGGTGAACGCCGTGGTTGCCGAAATTGCCGAAAAAAAAGCGCAGTCGGAGGATATGACGGAGCTTTTCCGTGCTTATAAGGAAACGGGAGATATCGAAATCAGAAATAAGCTTGTTCTCGGATATATGGATATCGTCAGATATGCCGCGATCTCTACAAGAAATATGTATCAGAAGTACGCAGATACGGAGGATATCGTCAATGAGGCGACTATCGCTCTGATGAGCGCGGTGGACAGCTTCGATATCGGGAAGAATATCAAATTCGAGACCTACGCCTCTATAAGAGTAAGGGGCGCGATAATAGATTATATCCGCAGACAGGATATTATCCCCCGTAATGTGCGCAGATTCGCCCGGGAGTACGATAAGGCGTACTCCGAACTCTATGTGCAGCTTGACAGGGAGCCTACCTCGGCAGAGCTTTCACGGCATATGGGACTTTCTGAGGAAAAGCTGGAAAGCTTTGCGGCAAGGTCTGCTGCCGCTCAGACTCTCTCCTTTGAGGAAATGGTATTCGAGGGCGGGTACGATATCCCCGACGGCGAGAAAACGGGAAACGACGGCTGGCAGCCCGAACAGCGCCTTTTAAACGGTGAAATGCACGGGATGCTGGTCAAAGCTGTGGATGCGCTGGGCGATCGTGAGCGGCTGGTCATTTCGCTCTATTATTACGAAAAGCTGAAATATTCCGAGATCGCTGCGGTTATCGGCGTTTCCGAATCGAGAGTTTGTCAGATCCATTCTGCGGCAGTCTCCAAAATGAAAAAAGCTCTTGAAGAATATATGAAATAATTTATCAAATGTGAAAAAAGTGCCGTTTAATCTATTGACGAACGGTAAAAAAAGTGTTATAATGTAGCTATATACAAATAATTAACGGAGGCGGACAAGTTGCTCAGAGGATTTTACACTTCGGCGAACGGTATTATCAACGAAAACCGAATAATCAATGTTATTTCCAATAACCTCGCAAATGTAAAAACTGCGGGCTATAAGACCGATACGGCTATCCCTACGACATTTGCCGACAGCCTTCTGCTTATAAGAGGAAAACATTCCGAAACGGGTACTATCCGCTACAGGACTCTGCAGGATACCTATACCTGCCTTGAACAGGGTACTATGGAGGAGACTAATTCCTTACTTGACTGCGCGATAGTGGGCCCTGTGTACTATAATATAGAACGCTATACCGACGGCGAGGTGCTGCTTACCAAAAACGGTCAGTTCTCCATTGCCGACGACGGCGACCTTGAGCTTGGCAATATTGGCAAGGTCCTCGATGTGAACGGTAATACCATAAATATCGGAACGTCTGACTTCAATATTGGCGAGCACGGTCTTATCACTACCGCCGACGGAAGGACCTTCCAGCTCGGACTTTCCTACATTGAGGATTATACCGATGTGGAAAAGGTGAGCGATACGCTTTTCCGTCCATATGATAATGCCCCGAGAGGCGATATCCCCGATGATGTGGAGTATTCCCTGAAGCAGGGTTGGTATGAACGCTCCAATGTGGATGTTGCCGATGAAATGACAAAGGCTCTCGACGCAAACAATATCTTTAAGGCAAACGCGCAGGCACTGCAGATAATGAACAGTATTAATCAGATAGCCTGCAACAATCTTATGAAACGCGGATAATAAGTAAGGAAGTTGATCATGAGCAGAATAGGATATTATACTGCGGCATCGGCAATAATGAGCTTTCAGATCGGTATGGATGTTACGGGAAATAATATTGCAAACGTTAACACCAACGGCTTTAAGGCTTCAAGACCCGATTTCGCCGACCTTATATATACTAAGAGAAACATCGATGAGACCGTTCATACGGGACACGGCGTCAAGGTGGATAAGACAAACCTTATGTTTGAACAGAGCGAACTGAGAGATACGGGAAGAGGTCTCGACTTCGCTGCTCTCGACGGCGGATTTTTTGCTGTGGAAACTACTGAAGGCAATATTGAATATACCAAGGACGGCTCCTTCTATGCCAATCAGGAGGACGGTACTCTCCGCGATTCCAACGGCGGATATGTTCTGGGTTACGACGGAAACTATATTACAGTTCCTATTACTGACGGAAGCATCAATTACGAAAGCCTTGCCGATATGATAGGCGTGTACAGATTTGAAAATCCTTACGGTCTCGACCAGAAGGGTCTTAACTACTTTACTGCTACCGCGTCCAGCGGAGAGGCTGTTTCAGATGAAACTATCAAGAAAAAACAGGGCTATGTTGAGGCTTCCTCTACGAATATCGCTAACGAAATGTCGAAGGTCATCGAATACCAGCGCGCATTTCAGCTGAATACCAATATGGTCAGGCTCCATAACGAGCTTGAGGAGCGGATAAATAATCTCAGATAAACTCTGTTAGGAGGTGCGCGTTTTGCCGCTGAACAACATAAACGAACTGAATGCCATGGAGCTTGACATTTTAAAGGAGATCGGTAATATCGGTCAGGGAAATGCTGCAAGCGCTCTGTCGGGCATGCTGAACGAAAAGGTAAATATCGCTGTTCCCAATATAAAGATACTCGACTTTAACGAGGTCGTGAATTTTCTGGGCGGACCCGAAAATATCGCTATCGGTCTGCTGGTGGGACTCAGCGAAAATATAAACGGAATGATGCTCTGCATTATGCAGGAACCGTTTGTAAGCCATATTATCAAGGCGATATTTGGCAATGATATCAGCGATATGACAAGTCTGTCGGATATGGAAATGTCCTTTGTGACCGAGGTGGGCAATATCCTTGCGGCGTCCTATGTAAACGCAATATCCTCCATGACAGGGCTGAATATCCAGATATCCGTTCCGCAGATATCGGTAGATATGGTGGGAGCGATACTGAGTGTTCCTGCCGTTGAATTTGCGCAGATAGGCGATAAGGTGCTGTTCATCGACGATAGCTTTATCGTCGGAGACAACGAGATACAGAGCAATATGATACTTGTTCCCGAGCTTAAATCACTTTCAACTTTATTTGCAGGATTGGGAGTGGAGATGTAATGGCGACCATAAATGTTGGAATTTCAGATCTGAATATCGCCTTTGCACCCGATGTACTTGCGACCTATGCTCTGGGCTCATGCGTGGGGATATGCCTGTACGATCAGGACAAGCAGCTTGCGGGTCTGGCACATATTATGCTCCCCTGGAGCAAGGAGGCGTCCAATCCCGGGGATAATCCGTTCAGATATGCTGATACGGGCATTACCGAGCTGGTAGCCAAGATGTGCGGAAAGGGCAGCAGCGTAAGCAGACTTACCGCTAAAATTGCAGGCGGAGCGCAGATGTTTGCCACAAGCTCGGCGGTGTTCAACATCGGCGACAGGAATGTGCAGGCGGTGAAAACCGTGCTCAGCACATACAAGATACCCATAATTGCAGAGCAGACAGGCTCAAACTTCGGAAGAACGGTGTTTTTCCACAGCGATACGGGAATAATGGAAATACGGGCAGCAGTAAAGCCTACAGTAATGCTTTGATGCGGACTTGGGTCCGAGCGGCATTACGGCAGGCTCTGCTGCTTTTTTATTTATGCATGTTTGCACAGAGCTATTTCTAAGTGAGCTCCTTTTCCATGCGGATATGAGGACAGTGCTCGTCCATGTACTGCTCGCCGATGGGACGATATCCAAGCTTTTCGTAAAAGCTCATTGCCTGCACCTGCGAGGACAAGCCCGATGTATGTCCGCCCAGTCTGCGTATCTCATTTTCTGCGGTGCGCATTATCTCGGCACCAAGGTGTTTTCCGCGGTATTCTCTGCGGACGGCTATCCGTCCGATGACATACTGTTCATGCTCTTCGGAGTAAAATACTCTGCATACCGCCGCCGGGGCGTTATTATCGTACAGCACGATATGCGACGCTATTTTGTCGGTATCGTCAAATTCGTTGATGAAGCCCTGTTCCTCGATAAATACCTCTCTGCGGATAGCTGCGGCATCTTCGGGGAGGTGGTCATAGCATACTGTTTTCATTATTGTTCCTGCCTGTTCGACTTTAGATTTTTTTCCTCGTCCGCCATGTGAGACAATAGCTCGGGGAGGGTGAAATCCTTGTTGTACTCTGTTATCACTGCCTTGAAGCGCACGGAGAGGTTATCTCTGCGCAGCGCGTCAAGACCGCGGTCCAGAGCTTTTCTGTCAATGTTTGAGAAGATGATGAGCTCTTCGGAGATGATATCCTCGGGAGCGGGAACGGCAGTTTCTGCATATCCCGGCAGCTTTAACAGGGAGCCTATCTTACCGCCGTAGTTTTCACGGGGGGGTACCATGACCGATATCCCCGCCGATGCGAGGCTTTTTTCGATAAGCGCCGATTTTTCGCCGTCAATAAAAAACAGCGCAGCACAGCTCTGAGGAAGTCTTACTCTTGCTTTCATAATGTTGATTCCTTTCATAAAATCGTTCGGATAAGAATATGATGCTAATATGATGTTATAAGGGGTGGTATGTATTTTTATCTGCGGAAGGATACCAAAGGCGCTATATCCTTTGTTTACGGTGGCCGTTGTGGTTTATATATTTTACAAAAGCTTTGAAGTGCAGGCGGCAGATGCGCCTGTGACGGAATATGCCGATATCCCCGTGCTGATGTATCACAGCGTTGCACAGCGTCCCTCGATGACGGGAGATTATCTCATACTGCCCGAGACCTTTTACAGCGATATGAAATATCTGCACGATAACGGCTATGAGACCGTGACCGCTGCCCAGACCCTTGAATACGCGAAAAACGGCGGAGATCTTCCCGATAAACCGATAATCGTCACCTTTGACGACGGCTTTCTGAATAATCTGACCTATGCGCTGCCCGTTTTCGAGGAGTTCAATATGTGCGGCACGGTCAATATCGTGGGGAGCTACTGCGTGAAATCGGCGGAGTATGACGACCACAATCCGAATTACGCCTATCTCACAAATGAAGAGATAACCGAGCTCGCCGAAAGCGGCCGCTTCGAGATAGGAGCTCATACCTACGACATGCACGGAATGTCCGACCGCAAGGGCTGCCGCAGGAACTATAACGAATCGGAGGAGGACTATTTCGCCGCTCTCACCGAGGACTGCCGTCTTGAAAACGAGTATCTGCTGAATGAGTGCGGAATGGTCACCGATGTGTTTGCATATCCATACGGCTATATATCCAAAGGGAGCGGAGATATACTGTATCAGTGCGGCTATAAGGTGCTGTTCACCTGTTATGAGCGGCACAATATCATTGAGCCCTGTTCCCTCGGCGAAAATGAGCCCTTATATCTTGACCGATACAACCGCCCCTCGGGCATCTCTACGGAAAGTTTTATGAAGTCCGCAGGAATATGATGCCTATGAGCAGGTCCTCAATAGTATATATTATATCACCATGAGTGCAAAAAGTCAAACAAAACAATGCAAAATAAACAAAAAAATAAAATCCTCTGGACAAAAAAGCTTTTATGTGTTATAATATAATGTATTTAGTAATACATAACAGGAAGTTTTCTATGGAGGTCAATCCGAATGTTCAATAAATCAAAGTGCAGAAAGCTCACCGCAATTCTTGCGGCGGCAGCTATGACCGTCTCTCTGGCAGGCTGCGGAGAGGACACAATTTATATAGGTACATCACAGGGTAATGATATTCCTTCGGGACTTTATATCTATTATCTGATGAACGCTTACTATAGCGCACAGTCCTATATGACCGAGACAGATACCGACGTGTTCGCTATCACTATTGAGGAGCAGAACGCCCGCGACTGGATGATATCCACTGCGAAAAACGATCTTATGGAATATATCGCAGTTGAACAGAAATTCGACGAGTATGGTCTGGAGCTCACCGAGGACGAGACCGAGGCGGCAAAGATCAATATCGACTCAATGTGGGAGTATTACGGCAGCGTATACGAGGGCTACGGCATTGCCGAGTCGTCCTTCCTTAAGGCTTATGAGAACAGCCTGAAAGCCGAGAAGCTCTTTGATGTGGTCTACGGCGAGAACGGAGAGCGCGAGGTCCCCGATGAGGATATCAAGTCCTATATGACCGAGAATTATGCGCTTATCAATTACATTTCCATGAACCTTGTGGACGGCGAGGGAAATCTCCTGAAATCTGACGGCAAGGCAGAGCGCATGGAAATGGCAAAGGATTATGTCGAAAGAGCCAAGAACGGCGAGGATTTTGATACGCTGAATTTTGAATATCTCGCATACTATGACGCTCTTGTGGCAGAAGCACAGGCTGCCGCTGCAGCAGCTGCTGAGACCGAAGCCGAAACATCCTCCGGTGAAATGGTCATTGTTCCCAGCGATGCCGAGGAAATGGCTCCTGCTGAGGAATCAGGCGAGGTAACAAGCGAGGCTGAAGCTGCAGAGGAAACAGAAGCCGAAACCACAGCTGTCGAGGCAGAGACCACAGCAGAAGCTTCCGAGGAAACAACAGCATTATGGGCAGGCGAAGAAACTGTTGAGGAGACAGATGTTCTTGATATGATAGCTCCCGACGAGACCGAAGATACAGAGACCTCCTACACAAGCAACAAGCAGGTCATCACTAAGGACGGCGAGTATCCCGCAAAGATCGTCTGCGAGAAGGTGTTCTCCGACATGCAGACAGGCGATGTGACTATCATCGAGTCCGAGGACGGAGAGTATTACTACGTTGTTGCGAAGTATGATCTCCTTGAAGATCCCACATATTTTGACTCTGCGAAGGAATCACTCCTTTACGAAATGAGAGAGGACGACTTCGACGCTCTCAAAAAGGAATGGGCAGACAGCATTGATTTCACTATCAATGAAAAGGCTGTTGAAAGATACACTCCCGAAAAATTCGCAGAGGACAAGGAATAATTATCGGCATTTCGGCGAGTAAGCTATGCGGTTGAACGCGTCTTGCACGCGTTAGGAAAGTCCGGGCATCACAGAGCAGGATAGCTGTTAACGGCAGCCGAGGGCGACCTCAGAGCAAGTGCAGCAGAGATATACCGCCTGTCTGCAAGGGCAGGTAAGGGTGGAAAGGCGGGGTAAGAGCCCACCGGCGCAGGGGAGACTCTGCGGCCATGTAAACCTTATCCGATGCAACGTCTATTGGTACAGTTCGTCAATGTCTGCTCGGCAGGCGCACTGTAATGACGGCTTAAGCGTTTCGGCGACGATTCGCTCAGATAGATTTCCGCACACGACAAAACCCGGCTTATCGGTTTAGTCGCCGGCAATATCCCGCCCGCCGCTCCCTTTATTTTTATTGGGGGTGTGCGGGCGGGGTTATTTTTTTAGTGAATAGTTTTGCTTTGGCTGGTTTTCATCGGGAAAAATTTCGATGATTGGCGGCTGTTTGCTTTGGGCGTGATTGAAATTTTTGTTTTGTCACGGCTAATTTGGTTATAAACTGTTTCAGTCGCAGCCACGCGTGTGGGGAGGACACCTCCAGGGGGAAAGAGGCGAGCGTGTGACTTGCCATGTAATTGTTCTTTGCTGAAGCATCGCCTCTCTCCCCCTTACGGCTTTCCTCCCCACACCCTACCTTCCCTCGACCCTCTCTCACCCCCGGTTACTTGACAGCAGGACGGTTTTGCTGATAATTACTCTGTTTGTGGGACCTTTGAAACTCACCCCCGATTACTTTACAGCAGGACAGTTTTGCTGATAATTTCTCTGCTTGTGGGACCTATGAAACTTACCCGACACAAACAAAAAGGCAGAAAGCAAGGGATATTCCTGCTTTCTGCCGTGTAAAACATAGCATGCGCTTATTATTTTTTTGTTTTGGATTTCAGCGCGGCGTGGGTACGCTTCACTTCCGAGAGAGACGCAGTGAGAGTGGTCTCCGATTCGGTAAGTATGCTGTTTATGTAGTCATATGCGGAGTCGCGGAGCATCTTTGTCTGCTTCTGCGCCTGCGAGATAAGCTCAATTCCCTGCTGACGCGCCTGCTTGGTTATCTCGTCATTGGAGACAAGTATCTTTGCGCGCTCTTCTGCCTTGCGGACTATCTGCTCGGCTTCCTTTTTTGCGCCTGCGATTATAGCTTCTCTGTCGTCAAGAACGCGGTTGGCATAGCTTAACTGTTCAGGAAGGACAGCTCTTGCGTCCTTGATAAGATCTCTCAGCTGTTCGCCGTCGAGAGTGATGCGTCCTACGGAAAAGGGAACGGTCTTTGCCTCATCGACCATGTCTTCGATTGCGTCAAGAATCTGTTCAATACTTGTGTTCATGATATATTATCCTTTCGTATCTGTTATGCGCATTCTTTTTTCGATATCCTTTAGGATACATGCGGGAACGAAGCTGCTTATATCTCCGCCGAAGGAGGCGACCTGCTTTACTATGCTGGAGCTGAGATACATATTTTCCGCAGCCGTGGTAAGGAATACGGTCTCTGCGCCGTAGTACAGACGATTATTTACCAGTGCCATCTGAAATTCGTACTCGAAGTCGGTGACAGCTCGCAGACCCTTGACGATAGCGACTGCTCCGACCTTTTCCACATATTCGGCGATAAGCCCGTCGCAGATATCGACTACAACGTTGTCAAGATGACTGTCCTCAATGGTCTTGTGTATGAGGGTGATCCTTTCCTCGGGGGAAAACATCGGCTGTTTTGTCGCATTTGTGGCAACAGCGACGATGACCTTATCGAAGAGCTTGCTCGCCCGTTTGAATATATCCAGATGCCCCAAGGTGACGGGATCAAAGCTTCCGGGGCAGACTGCAATTTTCATAAAAAATCATTCCTCTTCGTTAAATGGGATCCTGTATACGGTAACGGCTACCTTTCCGTAGTTATAGGTCTTTGACTTTTTCAGCCTGCCCACCTCATCGGGGAGCTCCAGACCCCGTTCATGCTCGCATACGACGATGCCCCGTTGTGACATTTTCGGCTCCAGAAGAGGGAGCGCCTGCTCGATGAGTCCGTTGTTGTAGGGCGGGTCAAGAAGAGCGATGTCAAAGGTGTACCTTGCCATGCGGAGAAAATCCAGACTGTCGCCGTTTACGACGTTGGATTCCCAGCGAAAGCCTGCCAGATCTATATTTTCGTTGGTGAGCGCTGCGGATTCCTTGCTTTTGTCAACAAAGCGGCAGAACTTTGCGCCTCTGGAAAGAGCCTCAATGCCGAGCTGACCTGTTCCCGAGAAGAGGTCTAATACCTCGGAGCCTTCTATATCAAACTGAATAATGGAAAAGATAGCCTCCTTGACCATATCGGTGGTTGGGCGGATATCCCTACCCTCGAAGTCCTTGAGCTTTCTTCCTCTTGCTTTACCTGTGATAACTCTCATGTCTCAAATATCTCCAATATATCGGTTACTTAATTCTTACAGTAATTACAATTCGATTACATACTACTTTATATTATAACCGATTTATTCTCTTTTGTCTATACGGTAACACAAATTTAACAATTTTATTTAAATAAATTCAATATTAAAATCATATGGGTTTTTGTGCAATTGGTACACTTTGTTATGGAAATGTTGTGCAAATATGAAATTTATAAAAATCTATTGTTTTTTTCGAATAAGTGTGATATAATAATAGAAACATCAGATAATCGGCGTGCATAGCGACCTTATGCACGCGCATATATTATTTTCAGAAAAAAGGAGCGTATTATTATGAAGGCATTAGGTGTTGTATTTACCGCTTTGATCTCTGCTGCGGCAGGTGCTGCGGCGGCTCTTTATACCGTTAAGAAGCGCGAAGAGCTTGAGCAGTATGATTATGATTTCGACGATGAGGACGAGATCTATTTTGATGATGACGACGAGTGCGGCTGCTGCTGTTCCTGCGGCGATGAGTCCGGGGAAAAGCTTGAAAAGGCTGTGGAAGAGACTGCTGAAGAGGCAGCTGCTGAGCAGGCTTATGAGGATCTCGCCGAGGATATCGGGGATCTCGAAAAGCTCGACGGCGTTGACGAAGAGCCCACAGAGGAATAATTATTTTTGCAGACAGTCCCCGATACTATTTTATCGGGGATTTTTTTAAAAAATAAAATGAGAACAATTTATTAAATTTTCGATAACTTTTTATATTTGTGAAAAATTTTCCTGTTCTGAATTGTTTTATAAACAGAAACGTTTCAAAACGATAAAAAGAACAGGAGGAAACACAAATGAAAAAACTGCAAATGCAGCTGCTTTCGGGAGCTGTTGCAGCAGCGGCGGCTTTTGCGGCTGCACCTGCTGTGCCGGCAGCGGATATGATATCCGTTGAGGAAGCAAATGCAGCTTATAGGGAGCTTAACGGACTTCGTGCAGAGTATCGCTGCTTTGTAAACAAAGAGTATGATCCTGATACAAAACAGTGGGAATTTGAAGATCTTATACTCCCCGTATATGTGCCCGAAAACGCAGGCTATTATGAGATAGATGCCATAACAGGCGAATATACGAGCTTTTACGATGACATGGACAGATATGAGGTTAGCGTGGACGCTGCTCTTGATACGGGCTGTGAAGGTGAGGACGCTGTTCTCGGAAGTGTAAGGGAAGAGGTCCCCGAAAGCGTAAAAAAAGGACTTATCAGCGACAGCAGCGCTCTTCGGAAAATCAAAAAGGACAGGTACATTACCCTTGACGGCGAGCCTGTTTTGCAGTCGGAGGATATATTCAGCCGCAAAAGCAAGACGGGTGGAACAGAATATGTGATATCCATGAGCTTTGAGGATACCTCCCCCGAGGACGGCTATCGGCTTGATGTGGATATGGACGCTCGCACGGGAGATGTCCTGCGGTTTGAAAAGACATACTCCGAAGCATATTATGAGGGGAAGAGCACAGATGCGAAGGCTGCCCGCAGGACTGCGGAAAAGGCTCTGAAATATTATCTCGGCGAAAGGGCGGAGGAATATGTACTCTCGGAATATGATTCCAAGGTGATAGCTGCGGGAGGTAAGATGACCGTTACCTTTTACCGCAGCATTAACGGTCTTGACGCGAAATTCGACAGCGCAGAGATAACTGTTGATTTTAACGGCGAGGTCGTCGGCTTCGATCATACCTATCACGACATGAATTTCCCCGAGCCCGAGCTTATCACCGAGGACGAGGCATATGATATGCTCTTTGAGCATATGGCTCCGGAGCTCATAAACAAAAGCTTCGAGGACAGAAATAATGTCATTCATATATATCCCACATACGTTTACGACAGCGAGTTTGTCATCAATGCACTTACAGGCGAGAGAATAGACGAAAACGGCAGACCCTATTATCAGTCAGAATAAATATTACAGACGTTCATTTATGGGCGGGAAATCGGAGGGCATTACATATGAAAAAAATACGGAAACAGATAATCTCGGGAGTGCTGGCAGCGGCAATGGTATTTTCTGCAGCACCTGTATCGGGCATCGCCGGGATAGACGTTATGGCTGCGGAGAGCGCCTCCACAGCAGAAGCTAAGGCTCTTAAAGCGGCTATCGCCGATGTTAAAAAGAGAATAACAATCCCTGCGGAGCTGGACGAGTTTTCCTATCAGCTGGAGAGCAAGTACGAGACTGACTTCTTTCAGCTGCAATGGTATCATATCAACGAGAAAAAGGGAACGTCAAAGTATGTTAACGGCAGCTGGCTGTCCGTTGACAAGATGATGACCGTCACATATTATGACGGAATGATAACAGGCTATGAGTATTACGACAAGGATTACTCCACAACAGTAAAGCCAAGCTTTGCAAAGCTCACCGTCGAGGAGCAGGAGAAAAAGGCAAAGGAAAGCTTTAAAAAGCTTAATCCCGACCTTAAGGGAACTGCTGAATTTACAAGGAATACAAGCAGCACCAACATCACAAGCGCCACGGTATCCTATTATATCCAGCGTGAGGAATACGGTCTTGAGGTGGACAACTGCTCGGGCAGCATGACTATCGACCGCGATACGGGCAGGCTGCTCAGCTTTCAGATGTCGTGGTTTGCTGATGGCGGCACCTTTGACGATGCAACTAAGAGAATATCCGCCGATGAGGCTAACGCTCTCTATAAGGAGCGCAAGGGCTTGTATGCTTCTTACGAGTATTTTAAAAACTATGAGTATAATACCAAGACAAAGCAGTGGGAAACTGAAAGATTTATACTCCCCGTATATCGTCCCGAGAACAACGGTGAAAATGAGATAGACGCTATAACGGGAAAATATACCGCCTACTATGACGACCGCAAGAAATATTCCTACACCGACGCCTATAAATGGAGCAACAGCTTCGGCGATTATGATGTGGAATTCGTCGAGGAAGAGGCTTGTGATGCAGATTATGACGCGGGCTTCTCCGAGGCGGAGCTGCAGGCGATAGAGGACGAAAGCAAGTACATCTCCAAAGCAAAGGCTATCGACATCATCAAAAAGGATAAGTACATCGTATATAACGACGAGCTGGTTTTCCGCTCAAAGAGCATAAGCAGCTATACCGACGAAAAGGGCGAGGTACAGTTTATGCTTGAAATAAGCTTCAAGTATACCTCCTCCGAAAACGGCGATATCTATCTGACAGTCAATATGGACGCTCTCACCGGCGAGATAATCTCGTTCAGCAAGAGCTACTATGATTATTATGACGGCAAGAAGCCCGTGAATATCAAGTCTGCCGAAAAGACTGCCGAAGCTGCGATGAAATACTACCTCGGCGGCAAGGCGGAGCAGTATAAGATCGTTCACACGGAGTATGAAAAGCAGCCTACAGATTCTATCAATGTTCGTTTTGTCCGCGAGGTCAACGGTCTGGAAGCGAATTTCGATTATGTGAGCATGACTGTCGATTATAACGGCGAAGTCATCGGCTTCAATTACAGCTATCACGATATGGACTTCCCCGAGCCTAAGCTGGTATCGAAGGATACCGCCTATGAAAAGCTCTTTGAGCGTATGACTCCCGAGCTGAAATACAAGAGCTTTGTTGACCTGCAGATGAAGTCCCATACCTATCTGACCTACATCTACGACGGCAGCTTTATGATAAACGCGCTTAACGGTGAGCGGATAAACTATAACGGCAAGCCCTACTACACCGATGAAAAGCCTGTTGAGGAAAAGGTGATAAGCTACTCCGACATAAAGGGCTATAAGTACGAAAAGGAGATAAATACGCTACTTGCGTATGGAATCTATATCGAGCCCGAAAACGGAAAGCTGAATCCCGATGAAAAGATAACCATTGGCGAGTTCTTTGACCTTGAAAGAAATCTGTTCTATTTCAGTCTGCCGTCCTTCAAGACCAAGGAGGAGCTGGAAGCGTACCGCAGCAAGACGCTTACCTATGCGGAGCTTGCAAAGCTGTATGTGATGAACTACACGAGCTGCAAGGACGCTGCGGAGATAAAGGGCATTTATAAAGCGCCTTTCAGTGATATTCCCGAAACACACGCATACTGCGGATATATCGCCATTGCAAAGGGCAAGGGCATGGTCAGCGGAAATAACGGCAAATTCAACCCGAATAATGGCATCACCAAGGGCGAGTGCTTAAAGCTGATGTACGATTATATCGAGCAGGACAAAACTATGAAGCTTTACGAAATCTACAAAATATAACAGCTGATAATTAAATCAGGCGGAGACCATTATGTGGTCTCCGCCTGCTTTTTGGATCATGGTCAATAGCTGTTCATTGTCACTTTTTCTTAATAATGATATTATTCATGTGGAAGCCCGATTCGGACGGCTTTCCGTTGAAGGTCACCGAGGAGTGCTTCAGCTCTTCCATGCGTTTTCTGTCGCTTATTACGCGCATGACCTCTGCGGTGTTTATGGCATCTGCCAGTGCGCCGTGTTCTGTTCCTGCGAAGTATATCTGCATGGTGCCCAGCGCGTTTGCCAGTCCCATGGACTTGTGAAGCCCCATTTTGCGCTGATATATCATCTGCAGGTCCACCCAGTGGACGTAGAACATATCATAATCGGGATCGTCGGGACATTTGAGGTCTGCCTCGTCCAGCATAACATTTCGGTCGGAATCGCTCCATGTGTAGAATGTACAGGGCGTATCGCCTATCCACTCCATAAAATGGTGCATGACCTCGTTGAAGCAGCCGCAGTCTGCCACCTTTTCGTTGGTGATGCCTGTCAAATCAGTTATTTTTTCCTCGACTATGTTGAGCTGAGGCTTTATATATTCCTGAAAGGAGGATATCTGTTCGAGACTGTCATTTAGCATAACTGCGCCGATCTCGATTATCTCGTGCCGTGCGGTCTGCCGTGCGGACGGTTCTCTGATCGGATTGAATTCCAGATCAAGTACGATCTTATTATGACCCTTTGGCATAGTTTTTTCACGCTCCTTTCTGTGAACAGTCCGAAGTTCGCTGCTAAGGTTACTTCCGCGGCTTTGTGTGACATCTTCTGAAAAACCCAACCGCGGCAGCCGCTGTCGGGCGGACCCGACCGGGGGTACCCCGCCCTACCCGCTTAGCTGCGTATCTCTGCACCCAGCTCGGACAGCTTTTTCAGGACCTTCTTCATGGCATTGTCTGCCTGCTCGTCGGTCAGTGTGCCGTCATGGCTTCTCATTACTATCGAATATGCTACCGATTTCTTGCCCTCTGCGATCTGCTTGCCCTTGTATACGTCAAACAGCTTTACCGATTCAAGAATATTTCCTACCGCACTCTTGATAGCCTTCTCGATGTGCGCCGCAGGAACGCTCTCGTCTACTACTACAGCAAGGTCTCTCGTTGCTGCGGGGAACTTCGGCAGGGGCTTGTAGGTCTTGAAGCTTATCGCCTCGGACATCATCTCGGGAACGTTCAGCTTTGCTGCGTATACCTTAGCATTGATGCCGTAGTTTTCGGCTGTTTTCGGGTGAAGCTCGCCGAATATTCCGAGGGGCTTGCCGTCCTTTGTCACGATAGCGCATCTTCCGGGGTGGAATGCATGGAATTCTCCGAAAATGCTGTCATCGGTGCAGGGCTCGTAGTCAACGTCATTTATGCCCAGTACTTCGAAAAGCTCTTCGACAGATCCCTTTAATGCGTAGAAGTCATAATCAGCGCCGTAGCAGCCGAATACAATGCGCTCGGGCTCTTCGGGGAGCTCCTTTCCGCAGGGGAGATATTCTCTTGCAGCTTCAAAAAGCTTTGCGGACTCGTTTCTGTTGTTGTAGTTGGTGGCAAGCACCTGCAGCATAGAGGGCAGAAGAGTTGTCCTCATAACAGAGGTGTCCTCGCCCAGAGGATTTGTTATGGTAACGGTATTTCTGAGAGGACTGCTCTCGGGAAGACGTATCTTGTCGAAATTCTTCGGGGAGATGAAGGAGTAGGTCACTATCTCGTCAAAGCCCAGGGAAGCCGATGCGTTCAGAAGCTTTGTCCTGAATTTCTGCTCGGGAGCGACGCTTGCCTGTGCAACGCCTCTGATAACAGTCTTTTCGATGTTGTTGTAGCCGTAAAGACGAGCTATCTCCTCTGCGATGTCAGCCTTGCACTCGATGTCGATGCGGTACGCAGGAGCATATGCTCTGCCGTCCTTAACGGTGAAGTCAAGCTTGTTAAGATACTTTATCATTTCTTCCTCGGAAAGCTTGGTGCCGAGGAAATTGTTTATCCATACGGGGTCAAAGGGAGCGGACTTCTGCGTGTCTGCGCCGTTTGATACGTCGATAGTGGTTCTTACGACTTCTCCGCAGCCAAGTTCCTCCACAAGCTCAAATGCTCTGTTGAGAGCAGGCTCGCACATTCTCGGGTCAAGACCCTTTTCAAAGCGGGAGGAAGCATCGGTCCTCATGCCGAGAGCCTTTGCTGTGGTGCGGACGCTTGCTCCGTCAAAGCAGGCAGCCTCGAAAACAACATCAACAGTGTCGTCCATGATACCGCTGTACTCGCCGCCCATAACGCCGGCAACTGCAACGGGCTTTTCGCTGTCTGCGATGACGAGCATCTTGTCGGTGAGTGTTCTTTCCACGCCGTCAAGAGTGGTTATCTTCTCGCCGTTTTTCGCACTTCTGATGTCGATGGAATTGCCCTCGATAAATCTGATATCGAATGCATGCATGGGGTGACCGTATTCCAGCATAACATAGTTTGTGATATCAACGAAATTGTTGATAGGACGTACTCCGCTGGCACGAAGTCTTTCCCTCATCCAGCGGGGAGAGGGACCTATCTTGACGTTTTTGACAACGCCTGCGCAGTATCTGGAGCACAGCTCGGTATTGGAAATCTTAACGGAAAGCATGGAGCTGATATCTCCGTCAACGCCCTTGAATGAGGGCTTCTTGTAGTTCATGGGGAGATCGAAGGTAGCTGCTGTCTCCTTTGCAAGACCGAGAACGGACATGCAGTCGGGACGGTTGGAGGTTATCTCAAACTCAACGGTGGTATCGTTGAGACCGATAGCCTCTTTTATGTCCATGCCAAGCTTTAATTCGGGGCAGCCCTCCTCCTGCTGTAAGAGGAAGATGCCGTCTGCAATGGCATAGGGGAAATCGTGAGTAGTGAGACCCAGCTCGCCCAGTGAGCAGAGCATGCCGTTTGATTCAACTCCGCGGAGCTTGCCCTTCTTTATCTTAACGCCGCCGGGCAGAGTGGAGCCGTCCAGTGCAACGGGGACGATATCTCCTGCCTTGACATTCTTTGCGCCTGTAACTATCTGAATGGGAGCCTCTGCGCCCACATCAACAGAGCAGATAACAAGGTGGTCGGAATTTTCGTGAGGAACAACGCTTAAAAGCTTGCCCACAACGACCTTTGATATCTCGCTGCCTTCGGTGTCGTATCTTTCGACCTTAGAGCCGCTTAAGGTAAGACCCGAACAATAATCCTTTATGGTCATGTCTCCGATATCAACATAATCGGAGAGCCATTTCATTGATAAATCCATTTTACTTATCCTCCTGTTTTGATTGTTTTTGACGGTTATGACGTTTTCGATGAATTAGTCTGCCTTTTCCTGAAGCAGCTCAAAGAATTCGCGGAATCCGATGAACCACCTCGGGACAACATAACGCTTTCCGTCGTACATGATAAGCGTTATCGTATATATCTGCTGCTCGACCTTTTTCATATCGTCAAAGCTGTGGGTGACAGGCGAGTCAAACGCCCGGATCACTGTGAATTTCTCATCGTTCCAGAACAATTCCAGCTTTCCTGTCTTGTATGCCGATAACGCTATCCATGCTGCCGCAGCAAGTCCTACGAGAAGCAGTGCTCCGCTGAGCGCAGACGCAGCCCATATTCCCATGGCAAGCGCTATCGCCGCCATAATGTATCTCATAACGATCATAGGCATCAATGCCGTTAAATGACCGTCTGCCTCGTAATCTATCCGATAGTCCGTCATATTTGCGTATCCTCCTGTTTGCAGCTTTTGCCGTCATAGAAAAGCACTTAGCCCGGATATTCGTTCTGTATCGTCCTGAGATGATCGAGGAAAGCCTGTGCGCCGTCTGCGTGCAGCGAAACGCCGTACTCCTTGCCGTTGAGCATACGTACTATCAGCGTTACTGCAGGTCCCTCTGTTACGGTAAATACCTGATCTATCTCTCTGTAGCTGAAGGTGGCAGGCTTTGAGAAGAGCTGTATTATAGTGAATCTGTCTATGCCCCAGTACCACATATGCTTTGCGGCAGACAGTCCCATAAGCACCGACAGTGCTGCCAGAAAAACGAATACCGGAAATACAAGTATCTCGGGTATTACCGCAAAATATACGATTATTCCCGCTATGATGAGCACTCCCGCAAAGATGTACATGCCTATCGCTGCGGCGGAACTTGATCTTATGCAGCCTATCGCCTCGTAATCTATTCTGCTGTCTTTTATGCCTTTTGTTTCGATCATTGTGATTACCCCCTGTTATGTTATCAGAACTGATTTAAAAATCTCTCGTCGTTTTCGTAAAGCATTCTCATGTCGGTGATATTGAATCTTCCCATGGTGATGCGCTCCAGACCAATTCCGAACGCAAAGCCGCTGTAGACCTCGGGGTCTATGCCGCAGCCTTCCAGCACCTTGGGATGTACCATGCCCGAGCCGAGAAGCTCAACATAGCCCTCGCCCTTGCACATGGGACAGCCCTTTCCGCCGCAGTTGAAGCACTGCAGGTCGACCTCTGCGGAAGGCTCCGTGTAGGGGAAGTGGTGGGGACGCAGACGAATCTTCGTATCATTTCCGTAGAGCTTTTTCAGCAGCAGCTCCAGTGTGCCGAACAGGTCGCCGAGAGTAATTCCCTTGTCGATGACAAGTCCCTCTATCTGGTGGAAGATAGGCGAATGTGTGGCGTCGATAGCATCAGAGCGGTAAACTCGTCCGGGAGAAATAATTCTTATAGGAGGCTTTCTGTTCTCCATGGTGCGTATCTGAACGCTTGATGTCTGTGTGCGCAGGAGCACGTTGTCATTGATGTAGAAAGTATCCTGTGTATCTCTTGCAGGGTGATGAGGAGGCATGTTCAGCGCCTCAAAGCAGTAGTGGTCGGTCTCTACCTCGGGTCCGTCAACGACTTCAAAGCCCATGCCGAGGAAAATTTCCTTGACCTCGTTCATTACCACGGTAAGAGGGTGAAGCTTTCCGAGCTCCGTCTTTTTTCCGGGGAGAGTAACGTCGAGAGCCTCGTCCTTAAGGCGTTTTTCCTCAAGGTCTGCCTTCAGCGAGGAAATGCGGTTTGTGAGCTTTTGCTCCAAGTCGGAGCGCACCTGATTTGCGAGCTGTCCCACGAGGGGGCGTTCCTCTGCGGAGAGTCCGCCCATCTGCTTTAAAATAGCGGTAAGCTCTCCCTTTTTGCCGAGATATTTTACCCGAAGATCGTCGAGTATTTTCAGATCGCCGCAGCTTTCTATCTGCTGCAGAGCGTCCTGCCTGATCTTTTCAAGCTGTTCTTTCATGTTTTACCTTTCCTTTCATTTCATAAAAAAACCTGTTCCGCTTCTGAAACGGAACAGGAATTATCCTGAATATACCACCTATCAGAAGAAACTCTGCATATTATACGATTTGTATAAAATATGCTTTTATTTCCATGGCGGATAACGCGGCCTGCGTTCATGCTTACTTACAGATAATGTTCGGCATGACCACTAACGGAGGAAATTCGGCGAATACTACCCATGAATAGCATTATATGCGCCTGCGGAGAAGCTTTCAGCATATGCTTCTCATCTCTGTAGCGCAGGAAATTGCACCGCTTACTTTGTCCGGTCATCGTGTTTGATAATTATATATTTTATTATACATCAAAATTTTTTAAATTGCAAGCATTTTGTTGTTGAAATCAAAAAAAAATTATGATATAATATGTTTAGTGTCAGGCAACACCGCACAAAGCACGCCTGTCGGCTTTGCACGCAATCTGCTTGCAGCTTTTCCGCCATATTGCATAGAAATTTTTTGCCGGGCGACAGCCCGCCTGCAAAATTTCTATACAATCTGACGAAAAATCTGACTGCGCATCTTGCGCACAAGCTTTGTGCGGTGTTGCCTTTACAAAAATGAAAAGGAGACTTGTAAAAAATGGATAATTTTCACGAATGTCTTGTGACAAAGAAGTCCTCGGGAGCGGATATTGCCAAAAAAGTGGGCATTGCTCTGCTGGCTGTGGTACTGTCGTTGGCAGTGATGATATTTCTTATGGCGATATTTCCGCTGAATATTTTTGCGGTTGTGGGCATTTTTTACGGAGCATACTATCTTTCGGGGAATTTCAGCGTTGAATATGAATATATTACTACCAACGACGAAATGGATATCGACAAGATAATCGGAAAAAGAAAGAGAAAACGTCTTATCACTGCGCCTGTGGGCAAGTTCGAGCGCTTTGGCAGGATAGAGGACGCGCCTCCTGTTCCGAACGACTATACTACCGTACTGGCTTCCGACGGCACCGATACCGATGACTATTACTGCGACTTCAATCATCAGAGCTTCGGAAATGTCAGAATAATCTTCACCCCCGACGAGCAGACTATTGAAAATATCACCGAACATCTCCCTAACCTTCTGAAAGCGGAGATGAGGCGGAATAAGCTGCTCAATAAATCATAATAGGATAGAATTGGAGTATTTGAAATGAATAATCTTTACACGGGAACAAGCATTGTCGAAATTGAAAGGATCGAAAAAAGTCTGAAAAATACGAAATTCCTCGCAAGACTTTTTTCTCCGCAGGAGCTTAAGTATCTTATGAAAAAGCGTTTCAGCATAAAGAAGACCGCCGAAATGTTCTGTGGAAAGCTTGCCTTTGTTAAGGCGATGGGGTATGATTTCAGGGGCTGCAAGCTCTGCGAGGTTTCCGTGCTTTCCGATTTTATGGACACGCCTTATATCAGTCTTTCGGGCAACGCTAAGCTGAAATTTACTCAGAAGCACTGCAATATGACTCTCAGCGTTTCCAGCAGCAAGAATTATGCGACGGCTGTGGTCATATTTTTTAACAAAAACTGATAGTGTGAGGAGAAGTGCCGAATGAAAATACTGGCAATTGACGGAAACAGCATTATGAACCGCGCCTTTTACGGGATAAAAATGCTCTCAAATAAAAACGGGATGTTTACCAATGCTATTACGGGATTTATGAACATCTATCTGAAGGTCACTTCGGACATAGCTCCCGAGGGCGTTGTCTGCGCTTTTGACATGAGAGCGCCTACATTTCGTCATAAACAGGTATCGTCCTATAAGGCAAACCGCAAGGGCATGCCCGAGGAGCTTCATATGCAGATGCCCTATATCAAGGAGATACTCACTGCGCTGGGAGTACATGTTCTGGAGATAGAGGGCTATGAGGCGGACGATATTCTGGGGACAGTTTCCGCTAAGGCTGAGGAAAACGGCGATGAATGCTTTATCCTGACGGGCGACCGGGACAGCTTGCAGCTCATCTCCGACAAGGTGACGGTGCTTCTTCACACAAATAAGGAAATTATCCGATTTGATCCCGAGCATTTCCGCGAAGAGTACGGCTTTGAGCCTGTTCATCTTATCGACCTGAAAGCCCTTATGGGCGATTCCTCCGACAATATCAGCGGAGTTAAGGGCATCGGCGAAAAGACTGCTA
Source organism: Oscillospiraceae bacterium (assembly GCA_051893755.1). Classification (GTDB taxonomy): domain Bacteria; phylum Bacillota; class Clostridia; order Oscillospirales; family Ruminococcaceae; genus RGIG4694. Next base: position 3,418 of record JBJFHQ010000425.1, on the reverse strand, counting down.
TGGGTCTTATTCAGAAATATACTGACGTGGAAAATCTCTATGAAAAGCTTGCCGAGGGAGATAACGTGGGTACGCCCTCCGTTGTGAAAAAGCTGGAGGCGGGAAAGGCGGACGCAGAGCAGAGCAAGTGGCTTGCGACGATAATCCGCGATGTTCCCATAATTTCCTCGTCGGAGGAAACTAAGCTTTCCGAAAGGGACAATGACAAGCTTTCCGAGATTTTGACAAAGCTTGACATGAACAAGCTCATGGAAAGGCTGGACGTGGCTCCCAGTGAAAATGTGACCGTTTCGGAGAATATCCCTGCGATAGAATATACCGAGGGCAGCTATGCCGCCGATAAGGACATTATCTTCGGCGGCTTATCGGCGTTTCTGCTTGAAGATGATATCCTTAAAATAGTATGCAGTGAAAAATACTATACCGTGACCGACAGGGCGGAGCAGCTCCTGTATTTCTCCTGCGAGGGCGAAAAATACACCTTTTCTGCGAAGAATATCTATAAGCTGTGCTTTGAAAACAATACCGAGCTGAAAAACATTACCGCTGACGGCGAGATACTGGCGTATCTTCTGGACGCGGGCTCCGATGATTATTCCGTGGAAAAGTCTGCGGCGAGATTTGGTATCCCCAAATACGACGAGAAGGTAAAATATCTTCCGCAGCTGTGCGGAGAGATGCTGGGAGAAGCCGAAAAACAGGGCATGACCTCGCTGCTGAACGACATCGAGCTGCCTCTCACAGAGGTTCTGGCTTCTATGGAGTATTACGGCGTGAAGGTCGATACAGACGGTATACGTGAGTTCGGAAACGGTCTCCTTGACGACATGGAGGCTGCCGAGCAGCAGATATATTTCATGGCGGGACATGAGTTCAACATTGCTTCGCCAAAGCAGCTGGGAACGGTGCTTTTCGAGGAAATGGGGCTTCCTGCCAAGAAAAAGACAAAAACGGGCTATTCCACCAATGCTGATGTGCTGGAGGAGCTGCGTGACAGAGCGCCTATCGTGGACCTTATCCTTACCTACAGACAGCTTTCAAAGCTGAATTCCACCTATGTGGAGGGACTTCTTAAGGCGGTTTCTCCCGACGGAAGAGTTCATTCCGTGTTCAAGCAGACCGAGACCAGAACGGGAAGGATATCCTCAACCGAGCCGAATATGCAGAATATCCCCGTGCGGACGGAGCTGGGACGAAATATGCGGAAATTCTTCGTTTCTGAGGATAATTACGTGCTCCTTGACGCCGATTACAGCCAGATAGAGCTGCGAATACTTGCTCACATGAGCGATGACGAGAACATGAAAAAGGCTTTTCTTGAGGGAATGGACATTCACACCGCAACTGCGGCGCAGGTGTTCAATATGCCTGCGGAAATGGTCACTTCCGAAATGCGCCGCGCGGCAAAGGCTGTCAATTTCGGCATTGTTTACGGAATAGGCGCATTTTCGCTGTCCAAGGATATCGGCGTAAGCGTGAAAAAAGCGGACGACTATATAAACAACTATCTGAAAACCTACAGCGGCGTTGACCGATTTATGAAGAAAACCGTGGAGGACGCCGTAAATACAGGCTATGCGGAGACCATGTACGGCAGAAAGCGGTATATCCCCGAGCTTAAGGCGAGCAACAAGAATGTGCAGGCGTTCGGAAAGCGTGCGGCTATGAATGCGCCTATTCAGGGCACTGCGGCGGATATCATCAAGATAGCCATGGTGAGGGTATATAAGCGGCTGAAAGCTGAGGGGCTGGATGCAAGGCTCATTTTGCAGGTGCATGACGAGCTTATCATCGAAGCGAGCGAGAAGGACAAGGACAGAGCAGCGGTCATTCTGAATGAAGAGATGACGGGAGCGGCGAAGCTGTCGGTTCCGCTGCCTGCGGACGTGGAAGAGGGCAGGAGCTGGTTTGAAGCTAAGAAGTAGTGAATAGTGAATAGTAAATAATGGTCGGTTGCGTTTGAGGCTGCGAGTAACTGTAAATAAGCAGTAACCCAGCCATAAAAAGTTCGCCAGCCTTTCAAGGCTGCGAGTTTCCAAAGGGCGGAGTCCTTTGGTCGCTGTCCGCAGACAGCGAAACACCCCCACCGGGTCGTAAAACAGTGATGCTCCCCAAGGAAGCCGAAGCAGCGATAAATGAATAAGCGCCGCCCGAAAAAAATGCGGAAGGTTTCACCCTCCCGCATATATTCATGAACTTGAAGTACATCACGGGCGGCGCTGCATTTGACAGCAGAGCGAATCAAATGTGCGGAGCTCTGCTCCGCCGAAAACGAACTGTGAATAGTCAGTAGATTGAAAGCGAATGGAACAGCAGGAAAACCGAAAGCAAATCCGCATGGCAGACAAAGGAAGCGTTTATCATGAAGAATAAAAAGAAAAAAAGAACCGTCAAAAGTATTCTGGCAAGCAGAATGGTGGTCGTTATACCTGCGCTGGCACTGCAGATATTCTGGATAGTTGTGCTGATACGCTGGCTATCGCCATATTCGGCGGTTATCGGAACGATACTCTCTGCGCTGGCAACGCTTTTTGTGCTGTATCTTACCTCCAAAAGGGATGAGCCTTCCTATAAAATACTCTGGCTTATCGTGATATTGGCGGCTCCTGTGCTGGGGGCGCTGCTCTATATCTTCTTCGGCAACAAGAAAACAGGCAGACCTCTTAAACGTCAGCTTGCCGCCGCAAGCAAAAGAATGGGCGGTCATCCCAAACAGGAGGCGGGTATCATTGAGACCGTCGAAGCCGATGACCTGCGCATGTCACAGACTATGAAATATACCGTGAAAATGTCGGGCTTCCCCGTTTATGGAAATGCTTCTGCGAAATATTACAAATGCGGCGAGGACCTGTTCTTCGATTATATCGACGAGCTTAAAAAAGCGGAACGTTACATCTACATCGAGTATTTTATCATCGAAAGCGGCTTTATGTGGGATTCTATACTCGAGATCCTTACCGAAAAGGCGAAAAACGGCGTGGACGTGAGAGTTATCTACGATGACCTCGGCAGCTTCGGTACACTGCCGTCAAGATATAATCTGGAGCTTATCAACGAGGGGATAAAGTGCATTAAATTCAACCCCTTCATTATTTCCGTGACGGGTCGGCTCAATAACCGCGATCACCGCAAGATAACCGTTATCGATGGAAAGGTCGCCTTCAGCGGCGGCATCAATCTGGCGGACGAGTACATCAACAAGGTACAGCGCTTCGGTTACTGGAAGGACATAGGCTACAAGATAACAGGTCCTGCGGTGAGCAGCTTTACCTACATGTTCGCGGAGTTTTGGAACGGCTTTTCATTGGAATCTGTGCCCCAGAAATTCGTCGAAGAGCGAAACCCTCCCCCCGAGGTCCCCGACGGATATATCCTCCCCTACTACGATTCTCCAGCAAACTCCTACCACACCAGCGAG
>JBJFHQ010000424.1:0-5525 GCA_051893755.1 Oscillospiraceae bacterium | reverse complement strand
GATAATCCTCCCACATTATCATCTCGCAGGAGGTGATGTTAGATATTGCGGCAAAGCCTGCATCACAGAGCATAGGGTCACAGCAGCTGAAATAGGTGCGGAAGGTATTATACATATTCAGCTGTCTGTAAAAATTATCGATATTTTTGCCATTGTCACTTTCGATATTATAATCCATATACCGCAGCAGTTTTTTGAAATTCGGCTCATAGCCCTGAGTTTCATACATCTTTTTAGGATACCTTATAAACAGCGCTGTGAACACCACAGGCATTATCTGTGAAAGCTCGGGAGATCGAATGATCTTTTCGGTGACATAGCTCAGATTGTCCATGATAAAGTCCTTTTCGGGGTCGCTTTCCTCATAGAAGGTGTTGTAGAAATGCGAGAGGTCGATATCCACGCAGGGCTTGTCGCAGAAGGTTATTTTCTCCGAAAGTTCCGGAAATCGTTTCCTGTAGTGCCTTTCCTTTTTCAGCCGAAGCATAAGCTTTTCAATGCAGTCGGAAAGCAGCATAAAATTGTAAAGTACATATTCCTCGTCCGCAGACTCCAGATCCTCATCATCAAAGCCCTCATCTTCATCGTCTTCGTATCCGAGATCTTCAATATCATCGAGCGCCTTATCGTCCGTATATTCATTATTCATAGGTCTGCACCTCCTTTTATGCATTCATTATAGCATGACTTATCGAAAAATGAAATACATATGAATTCTGCAATCAGAAATTTTTCAGAACTCATTTGTATTATCGGAAACGAATTAAACAGCGGTTTTATGCTTTATTATTCTGTATCTAAAAATTCAGCGAACGTCTTTCCTTCGGGATATGGTCTACTATCATGTCATAGAACTTGTCAATGTTGTAATTGTACTCGGCTGAATAATAAACAGGCTTGATGATCTTTACACCCGTGGCTTCGTGTATGCGCTTCTGTACCGATAGAGCCTGTTCCTCCAGATAGTTTTTCAGTTCAGCATCGGGCTTGCATGTGTCATAGTTGAAGTGACGACCCTTCATTGCCATATCTGCCTGATTTATTGCGACAAGGATCCTGTTACGCTGGATATTCGGCACGATTATGTCCTTGATAAGATGATATGCCGTTCCCAGGTCACGGACCGAACCGTCTACAATGATAAGCGCAAGATCAACAAGACCGTATCTTCTGTCGTCCATTACATAGGTTTTCCATAAGCAGTCTATCAGTTTCTTTTCGTGTCTGCGGTCGATCTCAACGCCGTCGCCCAGTCCCGGAGTGTCCCACAGACGGATATTATCAGTAAAGCGGTAGGACGAAACGGACATTGTAAAGGGGTCTGCGCCGTGTCCTACTCCGGCAACGTTCTTTTCAAAAAGAGAATTCAGAGTTGTTGATTTTCCTGCACCGGTGCAGCCCGCTACCATAACATCAAGGGGACGATAATCACCATTTCTGAGCTTGGTTTCGATCTCATTGCGTCTGTAATTTTTATTCATAATACCACCTTCCTTTATTTTCGGGACTGCCTTAATTTGCAGGCAATCGGCAGTCCCTGTTGTTTGTATCAGAACCAGCCTCCGAGGAACCCACTGAAAAATCCGCCTACTGCACCTACTAAACCTCCTATTGCTCCTCCGATTATCCTTCCGGGTGTTCCGAATAATGCCTCTCCGATCTCTGCGCCTGTTTCCACACCTTTGCTTATGCTGCTTCTGAAGGTTTCCTCAAAGGAGTTCTTGATCTGCTTGTGATAATCTCTGATCTCATCGCTGTCTTTCCATACATCGGGGTCCTTGGACATATTCTGAGCATAAACAAGACGTTTTTCCTTAGGTGAATGTTCGATTATGAAAAGCATAAGCTTAGATACATTGTAGGGGCGCTGAATAAGGTCGGGAGTGTATTCCTCGCAGTACATAGTGATTTTGCCTTTCGCAACAATTCCGTATGCGTTCTGAATAGCGTTTTCAACGCTTCCGCTGCGCATTTCTTCCATAAAGGAATCGTACTCTCCCTTTACCTTTTTGAACAAAACAGCGCTGTACTTCTCTTTTATATAATCCGTGCGAAGCTCCGCCAATTTATCCCCCGTCAATTTGTCCATATCATTTTCCATAACATACCGCACCTCGTCACGGAATTTCTCCCAATCGGGCAGCTTCATCATCTCATGTACCTGAACGGCAAGGCTTTTATCCTGAACAAAAACTGCGTCGCCGTTATCAATTGCTTCTTTCAGATATGCAATATCATAGCAGTTATTAAGGAAGCGCTGATTAAAGGCAAAGCCATCGTTTCCGACGCTCGAAAATCCGTTAATGAGAGTGTCGTGAAACGATTTAATCAGCGGTTCCTTATAGCCCTCGCAGCCCCGAAGCTTCACTCCCATTCCGGAAAGCTGCTCCGCGACTTTATCTGTGACCGAAAGGCTTGCGTATTCGGTCGGATAAAACGCTCCCGACTTCACAAAACCAAGCGCTTCGGAATAAGTGCAGTTTTCATAATTCACAGCCGCAAAGATCTTTGCCGCCGTTTCGTGATAAACTCCGTTGTCTATACTATTTAAAAAGCTATCGACATACGGTTCGTTTTTAACGGTAAACTTGGAATATTCCATTACACGAAACAGATCGTCTATGCTTATCCTGTCGTTTGCATAGGCTTCTGTCAGCTTGTTCACCGTCAGCGGAAAGAATTTGCTGTCCGCCATATCTGAGGCATACTGATTCTTAAAATCTGCCATTACAGACAACGAGATATCGGAATATCCCTGCATAATTAGTTTTCGGAGCTTCTCCTTATTCAGCATTTCCGAAAGCTGTTCAATGCTTTCTTCTCTTTTTCTGATATACATAACGTTCTCCTTTTTATATAATTTGTATTGACTTTGCATAAAAAACGTGATACAATGAAATCATATAATAATGAAAGGAACGTGATCCGTATGGCAAAAACCGAAACCCTCCATATCCGTGTGAATGAAACCGTCAAGGAAAATGCGGAAGAAACTCTCGGTATGCTTGGAATATCCATCTCCGAAGCCGTAAATATGTTTCTCTGTCAGGTCAATCTCACAGGCGGTCTGCCCTTTGAGGTAAAGCTCCCTGCTCCCGAGCGTATTATTGTACGAAACAAGGAGGAATTATACAAAAAGCTGGACGAAGCAGAAGATGACGTTCGTTCCGGCAGAACATCAAGCGCCGATGAGACCTTCGGCAGACTGAGGGATAAGTATGGAATATAAGCTTGTAATAACACAGAGCTTCGAGGACGACCTTGACGAAGCACTGGATTACATTTCCCATAAACTTCAAAATCCCGCAGCCGCAAACAGACTTCTCGGGAACGCCGAAAAAATCGTCGCACGAATTGAAGAAAATCCAATGCTATATCCGCTCTACCACGATGAAAAACTTGCCGAAAAAGGCTATCATTACGCTGTCTGCTCACATTATCTTATCTTTTACACTATTAACGAAAAAACAAAAACCATCTCAGCTGCACGTTTTTTATACGGAAGTCAGAACATCACCGATATTTTGTAATACCTCGTTTATCTTCCTCGGCAATGCTTCTTAAATGGATTATTAAAATTCGGATTTTCGGGCACAGGCGGTCTTTCCTCCAAAGGCGTATTGAAAGGCTTCGGATTCATGCCGTCAGCCATAACGGGAGCAGGCATTGTAACCACCACGCTTGCAGCTTTCACAGGCTCGCTGTCCACAGTCTTATCCTCGGAAACGGGAACAATCTCATCATCATCGGACTGATTTTTTGACAGCTCTGCATTGACATATTCCAGCCGCTTCATTTTCTCCGCAAGCTCTGCCGCACGTTCAAAAGGCTTTGATATGTTTGCCTTTGCTTCTTCAAGGTCATTTTTTGCCTTGTCAAGATTAGCGGAAAGCTGCTGAATTTTCTGATTAATCTGAATACCTGCAAGATTTTCGATACGGCGGACATTACCCAAATTGTTTCCGAGAGAAACCTCTGCGGTATATTTCAGATTGCCCTTCAACACAGCCACGCAAGGCGTACCCGTGCTGAAAAAGCTGCTGTTTGCGGGATTTTTCTCAATGGAAACGTCAAAGCCGAAGTATTTTCCCAGCCTTACATCCTCACCTGTTGTGGAGCATTTTATTATTGCCTTTTCTATATGTTCTCCCACCTCGGTTCGTTCATCAAATAATTTCCCGTCGATTTCCATTCGGAACTCCGCATTATCGGGATGCTGCTCCTGAAAAGCCTTTAAATCTCCGCTTGCCTTTTGAAGCAGGTCGGCATAATTGTCAATGGTCTGCGGCAGCTTTCGCTCGGCAAGCTCCTGCATTGCAAACAAGGATTTCTTATGCTCCGCTTCAAGGGTTTTCAGATTGGCAACATCATTGTCAAGCTGGATTTTTTCCTTAATCATTGGATTTCCCGAAGCGATCGCCTGCATCTGCGAATATGTAAGCACCATTTCGTCCACGTCCTCGGAAACACGGACCGGGTCCTTTGAAGTCATTATCTGACTGATAAACTTCGCCTTGTTGGTTATAATGCCCATCATATATGCGTCAAAGGTTTCTTCTGTCAAATAATGATAGATTCCCACCTCGTCAAAGCTGTTTCCCTGCCTTATACCCCGTCCGTCCTGCTGTGTAAGATCGGCAGGCTTCCACGGAATATCCAAGTGATGAATTGCACAGATCTTATCCTGAATGTTAGCACCTGTTCCCAGCTTTGATGTTGAAGCAATAATAAACCGCTTTTCGCCCTTGCGTAGCTGTTCAAACATTTCGGCTCTCGCCTTGTCGGTCTGTGCGTCACCTGCAAAGCATATCTCTTCTCTCGGGATACCACGCTTCACAAGGTCATTCTTTATCGCTTCATATACCGAGAAATGCTCCGAGTCCTCATTGATTGCAATATCGCAGAATACGATCTGCACGCCTTTCTGCTCCATAGTGTCATGGTAATTCTGTTCAAGGTTGTCAAGAAGCTTCATAACCTTGCTGTCTGGAGCAGGCTCCGCTCCCTTGAAAATACAGCGTGAATCCAAGCCAAGCAAACGTGCTTCGTGTGTGATTTTCAGCATATTATCCACCGACGGATCAATATTGCCGTTGTGAATAGCTTCGGAACGTGCCGCAAGCTCCTTCATATACGCCTTTTGTCTGTCATCGGGCTTTGCCGTGACAACGATAGGCTCTCCCGTTTTCAGCTTCGGAACAGGCAGCTTTATCATATCGGGTGTCTGAATGTCCGCAAACTCCTTATACATCTGCATAAGCTCGGGGATATTCACAAATTTGCTGAAACGGTTCTTCATCTGAAAGCCGTTGCCCGCAGGCTTTATTTCAAGCTGAGATACCACCTCACCGAATGTACTCGCCCAATCGTCAAAGGTCTGCAAGCCTGCATTTTTCAGCAGATCGGGACGGAGGTATCTCTGCATAACGTAAAATTCTGCCATGGAATTGCTCACAGGAGTGCCTATACTCACAAGCTATCTATTATGATTTCTTTAATATACCGTCGGAGAAAACCGTTCCTCT
>JBJFHQ010000423.1:0-5533 GCA_051893755.1 Oscillospiraceae bacterium | reverse complement strand
GGTACGATACTCAACGAGCTGACGACCTCCCTTTCCGAAAATTCAAGCTACGAGGTGGCTACTCCGAAAGCGACTATGGCCGTAAGAGGAACCAGCTTCATGGTATCTGTTGAGCAGAATGAGGACGGCAGCTACATTATTAAAACAAACACCTTCCACGGCAAGGTGGAGGTCAGCCTTCTGGATTCCGACGGAGTCCCTACAGGCGAAACCGCAATGCTCCCTGAGGGTAAGGGCGTTATAATCAAGACAGTGCCCAATTCCGAAACAGGAAATCCTGCCGAGGTGGACGGTACATCCTTCTTTGTATATGAAACCGATGAAGGCATTTATGTCGCAGTTATAAAGCCTGACGATCCTGTCAGTGATATAGTTTATGACTATATCGCCGCTGCTGTCAGAGAATATGCTCTGCGTTCAAATGACGACGGCACAATGGTCCTGAGCGACTACATCATCAGCAGGCTGAGAGGATATCCCGGTACAGTTCCCGCATCCGATGAGGAAACAACGGTGACGACTGCCGCTCCCGAACCGGACAGCGAAACGACGGTAACGACTACCGTTCCCGAACCGGACAGCGAAACAGCGATAACGACTACCGTTCCCGAATCAAAGCATGAAACATCGGTAACAACTACAGTTCCCGAATCAAAGCACGAAACATCGGTAACGACTACTGTTCCCGAATCAAAGCGCGAGACATCGGTAACGACTACTGTTCCCGAATCAAAGCGCGAAACATCGATAACGACTACTGTTCCCGAATCAAAGCACGAAACATCGGCTGAGACTACAGTACCCGACTCAAAGCATGAAACATCGGTTACAACAACTGTTCCTAAGACTGAGAACAAGCCTTCGGTAACAACCACTGTTCCTCAGACAGGTAACAGACCTTCGGTAACCACCACGGTTCCTCAGACAGGAAACAGACCTTCGGTAACCACCACCGTTCCTCAGACAGGGAACACTACCTCTGCAACTACCACTGTTCCTCAGACGGAGACCACAGCTTCGGTAACCACCACTGTTCCTCAGGGTGAAGATGATCCGATAACCACAACCACAGTTACCGAGATCTCCGAAGCTTCCGAAACCACCACTACCGCTGAAGAAACGATAAAGTATAATGTTTCTTTCATATACAACGGAGAGGTCGTATATGAGGAAGAGGTAGAGAGCGGACAGAAGGTATCGAATGTCCCGCAGCTCAATGATATTGAAGGCAACACACATATGTGGGTGTATAAAGATGAGGAATTCTCTCCCGATATGGCGATAACCTCCGATATAGTCATAGTGGGAAAATATACTCCGATACCGTACACGGTAAAATATGTTCTCAGCACAGACGAGAATTATGTACTTGATGAAAAAACTGTGCCCTACGGCGACGTTCCCTCAGGCGCAAATCTCCCGACTACGCTGGACACCGATAATGACGGCATCCTCGATCTGTATCTATACAACTGGGAACAGCCCACAGATACTGTTAAGGGAAACACCGTGATACCTGTTTCCTATACTGATTATTCAAGCGTTCTCGAGATCAAGATCACCGATTTTAACGGGGAGATCACACATGACCTGACAAAGGCAGGCAGTACGATAACTCTTCCCACAACTGCCGCGGAACGTGAGAATTACACATTCATAGGCTGGGGAAATATCTATTCCGGCGGATATTCGGATCCGAATGTCAAGGAAGGCTGCACCTATGATGCTGATGAAACGGCAGATTATTACGTCTACAGCGGAGGCACTGCCAAATATGATCCCGGTGCCGAGGTCACGCTTACTAATGATTTGAGACTTAACAGCGGAGACAAAAACTACAAATTTGTAGCGATCTATTCAGGTGAGACCTATTCTGTAACATATAAGCGGGACGGTGATATTCTCTACATTGATACCGTGCTCTACCGCGATAAGATACCCGCCAAGGCATTCGACGGAAGTCTTATGCCCGAACAGGATGGCTACACCGTGGTGTGGACGTGCAACGGCTCTGAGGTCGGTCCCGATTTCGAGATCACCGAAGATGTAACGCTGGTCGGAACATATGAACCGACCGAACCGACGTCATAACTGACATAACCATCAAATCAAGATCGCCTCGGCAGGTCCGTTCATCGGATATGCCGAGGCGATCTGTTTTTTATCTGTATGAAAATCCCCCGATGAGCACATCATCGGGGGAGCAGTATGTCCACTAAGAATCGTATCTGATCTTACCTATCATTTTCCAAAGCTATATCCTGAATTCATTCACACACTGTGAAAGCTCATCGGCAATACGCTTAAGCTCCGAAGCGGAATGTCCGATCTGCGAAAATCCCGAGGACATCTCAGCAGCTTCTCCGCTTGTCCTGTTTGAAAGCTCTGCTGTGCTTTTCGCAATAACTGTAAGATCGTCCACCATTTTTACGATATCAGCACGGACATTCTCAAGCTGTCCAGTATGCTTTTCGATTATGCGTATGCTGTCCGCGGAGGAGTGGATACCTCCGATGACCTCGCTGACCGCAGCAGCAGTATTCTCCATGCTTGTGCTCTGGTCGGTGATGATCTGCTTTGCTTCCTTCATTGTATTCATAGTAAGCGCCGAATCCGCGGTGAGCCGCTCCACGAGCTCCTGTATCTGTTTTCCGCATCTGGTCGATTCGACCGCAAGATTTCTTACCTGAGAAGCAACCACTGCAAATCCACGTCCGTACTCCCCTGCCCGGGCAGCTTCGATATTGGCGTTGATGCTGAGGATGGAAGTCTCCTCGGCGATATCCGAAACCATTTTTGCCGCTTCGCTGATCTCATTGATAGATTTATCTGTCTGAGACGTACTTTCGCCGATTATGTCTATCGCATCTCTCACCTTGCTGTTTACGTCAAGGAGATTCTTCAGATTCATCGAAGCAGTATCGCTGTTTTTAAGCATGCTTACCGAATTTTCGTTAAGAGCGGCAATTTCGTCGGTAGTAGTGCTGATAACGCTGCTCATTACCGAAACGCTGCTGCCTGCGCTGTTCATATCCTCAGCCTGCTTGTTTGCACCCGAGGTCATATCTGAGATAGCAGACTCAAAACCGCCCAGAGTATTCATAGTCCTTCCCGCCATATTGTTGAGTATCTCCGAAGCCTTCAGCAAAGAATCCGAGTTTGCCTTAAGTCGGGAAATAATATCCGTCAGCGACTTTTTCAGCTCATCCACAGCTCTTGCAAGCTCGCCTGCTTCATCACTTCGGCGAGTTATGCTCTTCGGCACATTCGCCGACAGATTACCCGACGCAAGCTCCTTCAGCACATTCACGCCCTTGTTTATAGCGCCTGTCACAGACAATGCCACAAATACTGCCACGATCGTGCCTGCCGCCGTTATAACAAATACGAAAACCAGTATCTTGCTGATAAGACTGTTGATGCTGCTGTCAATCTGCTCCTTGATCTGTCCCGCAAAAACCATTCCTATGGGCGTATCTCCGCCGTCCTGATACACGGGGATATAATATCCGTAGTAAACAGTTCCGTCAATATATACCGAGCTGCTGAAATACTCGTTTCCGCCCTCAAGGACCTCGGAAACTATCTTATCGCCTGCGGGAGAGTCAAGGAGCCTTCTGCCGTCGGCATCCTTTGCGGAGGTCATTATTCTGTCCGCTCCGTAAAAGAATGTAACAACAGTTCCGTCGTCGCCTGCGATGCCGTCAATAAGGTTATCGGACAGAGAGATATTATATCCGCCTTTCCACACATCGCCGTTCTTGGAAAGATAGTATTCACCGGAATTTGTCTCATAGGCTGCAAGAGTGCAGGTGGCCGTGTTCCTCATGGCATTTTTTGCCTGATCCAGAACAGAGCTGCGGAAAGTGGTCTCTGCAAGATAGTAGACCATTCCGCCCAGAACAAGGATCGGAAGAACAGCTCCGCAGAGGAATTTAACAAGTATGCTTACCTTCATATATTCAGCTCCTCCCTTATCCGAGCACGGTCACGGTCTTGAAATACCAGTCGATACCGCCTGTTATCTCAGCATCGCTGAGGGTAGAGCCCTCCTCGCCCACGGTCTCGCCCGTATTTGTCTCGATAACGCCGTCAAATACATTGAAGCTGCCGCTCAGCATCTGCTGTGTAGCTTCGGCTATTTTTTCATCGCACTCGGAGCTGCAGAAATCCGACGTATCAGTAATGCCCACAAGTCCCTCGGCAAGTCCGCCGAAGTAGTTTTCTCCGTTCCATGTACCGTCGATAATGCTCTGAACAGCCTCGGTATAGTATGCGCTCCATGTCCAGATAACGCTGCACAGCACAGAATCGGGAGCCTCCTTGCTCATATCCGAGTTGTAGCCGATAGCATATGCACCTCTGCTTTCCGCATTTATCGCAGGATAAGCCGTATCGGCGTGCTGGGTGATAACATCGCAGCCTGCGTCAAGAAGATCAAACGCATACTGAGATTCAAGGTCGGGGTCATACCAGCTGTTTGTGACCTTGACATATATCTCCGCTTCGGGATTAACGGAATAAACTCCCAATGCAAAAGCGTCGATACCTCCCGTGACCTCGGAGCTTTCCGTACCCATTGCAGCAACATAGCCTATCTTGTCCGATTCTGTGTTAAGACCTGCGACGATTCCGCTTAAATATCTTGCCTGATAAATTCTTCCGAAATAGTTGGTGAAATTCTTTCCGTTGGAAAGATAGCCCGTTCCGTGAGAGAAGTAAACGTCGGGATATTTGTCCGCACAGGCAGCGGTGGTCTCCATATAGCCCCAGCTTGTGGTGAATATGACGTTGCAGCCGTCCTTGACAAGATCGTCTATGGCTTTTTCAGTAGCCACGCTGTCCGCGTCATCGACGATCACACGGTGTATCTGACTGTCCTTGAGTCCGAGATTCTGCTGCATTCCCTGTATGCCCAGATCGTGAGTATAGGAATATCCGCTGCCCTCGGCAGGGTCGGATATGTAAAGAACTCCTATATTTATGTTTTCCTTAGGTATACCGTTATCCGCTCCCGAAACATCGCCGTTCTGCTCATCCGCCCCGGCGGAAGTATTGACCACATAATCATCGTAGCTTTCCGGTTCTGCGTTCTCTGCGCATCCGCTCAGCATCGAAACAGACACTGCAAGAGAAAGAGACAAAGCAGAAAACTCTTTTAAGTTCATTAAATCACTTCCTAAAAACAATATCATGAAAATTGACCGCATATTTTGTAATATATGCAATTATGCGGCAGCTTCCGACTGATGTCATATCTTCAGATAATCATATATGTTCCGACAGCATCAACAGCGTCATCATTATTAATTGACTGCGGAAGAACGGATAAAATTGCGGTAATCGTTTCCAAAAATCAAAAAACATTTTATGTTCTTCACATACTTTGTTGAATCCCTGCTGCGAATAACCATGAGTTTTTTCTATAAACGTCACAATTATTTTAGCATAATTTGTCGTTTTTGTCAATAGCATGACCGCAATTATCACGGAAATCAATTTCTGTCAACGATCTGTAACAAAGCCTGCAAAT
>JBJFHQ010000422.1:0-5546 GCA_051893755.1 Oscillospiraceae bacterium | reverse complement strand
TAATCCCGTCCTTCCTGTCCTCCGCGTTCGGGCTGAACATCGGCGTCGATCTGACCAAAAATGCCTATTACGGCGATGAGACTACCATAATTGTCTACAAATACATCATATCCATACTGAAAAAGCTCCTCCCCGCAGCGCTTATCGGGATCATCACAGGAATGCCCCTGAAGGTCATGATCCCGCTAAAGACCTCAAACAAGCCCCTTTTCGGAACGGCTATCCCCTCGGCGCTGCTGGTGGCGGCGGCAGGCTCTGTCATGATGATACCCATGAAGAATCTGTTCTCGTACATGCATGCGGGACTTAATCTGAATATGACCATTTCCTCCGATTCATCGAATATGGCGGCACTTATCATTCTCTCGGTGATAATCACGCCGATATTCTCCGAGATACTTGTTCACGGCGCATGCCTGCAGCTCCTGCGTCAGTTCGGCGACGGCTATGCGCTTATGATAACGGGAGTAATCACTGCCATATCCAGCGATGATATACGCCTTTTCCTCTACTTTTTCATGATATCCGTCGTGATAGGCTATTTCACCCTGCGCACAGGCTCTGTCATTACTGCCATTTTCATGCGCATGACCATAAGCGGATTTTTCTACATCCAGTCCTTCCTCGGCACGATGTCGGACGAGCGGCTTTCCGCAATACACGTAACTGCGTTTGTTCTGCTATGCCTTGTGATAGGGATAATATTCGTGGTGCGCTTTATGATAGTCAACAACCACAAGATAAGTCTCCCCCTGAAGGCGACCTATCTTTCGCCATACGATAAGATGATGTCCTTTTTCACCACCCCGTCGGTCATAATATGGCTGACCGCCTCCTTTGCGGTGATGATATGCTCCATTCCCCTCGACCTATGATGACGGATATGGATATCTTTTACATGGAAAAGGCGCTGTCCCTCGCACAGGACGCTGCCCGTAAGGACGAGGTGCCTGTGGGAGCTGTGATAGTCCGCAGCGACGGCTTTATCGCAGGTACGGGGCAAAACACCCGTGAAGCGGAAAGGTCCGTCTTGGGACACGCCGAGATAAACGCCATATCAGCCGCCTGCAAAGCGCTTGGCGGATACCGCCTCTCCGACTGTACGCTGTACGTCACCATGGAGCCCTGTCCCATGTGCGCGGGCGCCTGCATTTCAGCGGGAGTAAAGCGGATAGTTTTCGGTGCATATGACAGCAAAAACGGAGCCGTTTCATCGGTGACAAGGCTCTGTGAATGCGGCTTCACATCGTCTCCCGAGGTCTCGGGCGGGATAATGTCCGAGGAATGTTCTGCGCTGCTGACGGATTTTTTCCGCAATAAGCGCAAAAATAAGCAGTCCGTGACCTTTTCGGATATCGTCACCGACGATCAGTATATGCGCTGCGCCGCAATGCTTTCCTGCACTGCGGAGGATATCCGCAGGAAAGAACAGGACGGCTGCTGCTTCAGATTTATCAGAAAAAACGGAAAGGCTGCGGGAGTGATCGCTGTCAGCGGCGATCACGCGGAGATTTTCATTAATAAAGAATACAAGGCTTATCTTTCGGAAAGCGAAGTTCGGAGAGCCTTTTACGGGGAGGGATATTCCGGTTGAGACGGTTCATCGTAATTTCGGTGTTCTGCGCGCTTCTGTGCGGATGCAGCCTTAATACGGACAGCAGACACCCCGAAAACGGCTCGGATACCTACACCGTTTCCGAAAATTACGGCGAGGATATCATTTCCGATGTTTACACCATTTCGGTCTCCGATGGGGTCAATAACTATCTGACCTCCTTTTCCGAGTGTGACAGCGGCATAGCCGTCACCATAGAGGATAACAGATATAATGCGGTACACAGCGTGATGATCCCTCCCGAGGGCTTTTCCCCCGCATACTCCGAGGGCGGAGTCTCTTCGGGAGCCTTCTGCAGCATAATATCAAACGATATAGACAAAAGCGTCACAGTTCCCGATATTATCCGCATCAGCTTTACAAACGGCACGGAAAGCGTCTGCTGCTTCTATACCATAGACAAGGGCGATCTGCGTAAAATAGAGATCTTCGCCCCCTCAGAGGACGGAGTTTCCGAACGGGTATCGTACATCAGCCAGTCCGTGCTTTACCACTCCGAGCCATTTAAATTCATAAGCAGCATCGTGGTGGACGAAAGCGCGGGGATAGTGCCCGATATCTCCGAAATGGTCAGGATACGCACCTATACCTTCGACCCCGAAAGCTTCACCCTGACAGGCGGCACAGAGGACCTTTCCCCCGACAATCCCCTATATTTCGGCTACGCCTACTGGGGCGCGGCGAACAATTTTGCGGGATATTTCACCGAGAACACCTTCAATATCTCAGATTATGACAGCTATGTGGAGATTCCCGCAGATGATCCCGACGACGCTCCGCTGTTTTATTTCAAGGTGGACGACAGCCGCTTCGGCAGCACCGACGACCTGAAAAAAAGCCTTCGCAAGCTGTTCTCGGAATCCGCGGCAAAGAAGCTGTTCGACAGCGCTCCCCAGCAGTACCGCGATATCGACGGAGAGCTTTATACACTTACAGGTCGGTCGCTGCGGGATTCCTCGCTGGGCATGCTGACCTTCACCTCCTGCACGGTGTCGGCGGACGGCGAGATGATAACCTATCGCACCCGTCAGGAAAAGTACGACGAAAACGGCGTGTTTACGGGATATATCGACGGCGGAAGATTTCAGCTGGTGAAAATGACCGACTACGATTTCAACGAAAATACCAACGAATACGACGAGCTCACTCATTGGGTAGTCAATGAATACAGATATCCTTATTCATGACTGTGAGGATATTGCTCAAAAATCGTATAATAATAATCACACATAACAATAACGGAAAGGACGATAGATAATGATGTACGACTTCAATTTCGGGGATTTTAAATTCACTCCCGACGAAAAAACAGAGGAAATGATACGCGCGGCAGGCGAAAGCTTTGCTGTCAGTGCGCTGACCTCAGCTGCGATGATGGCGCTCACTCAGATAGTCAGAAACGGCATACTTGCTCCGAGGACCACAAAAATAGAGATCGACGGGAACGTTCCTGCGGAAATATTCACGATAAAAGGAAATGACGGTCCCAAGGCGGTCTATATCTCTTCCAAAAAAAGCAGAGTCAATCTTCTGCCTGCAATTGCCGTTGCTGCTGTGGGGATCATCGTCCACCTTGCCGTAAACCGGAAGGACGATGACAAGGACGAGCCTATCCATGTCTGATAATAAATATATTTCGATCGGCGGCGTGGATATCCGCAGGACTGCCGCGCTTGCTCCCATGGCTTCGGTGGCGGACAGGGCTTACCGTCTTATCTGCAAGGAGTTCGGAGCCGCTTACATGGTCTCCGAGATGATATCCGCAAAGGGACTGTGCTACTCCGACCGCAAGACCGAGGAGCTGTGCACTATCCTCCCCGAGGAGCGCCCCATGGCACTCCAGCTTTTCGGTGAGGAGCCCGAATTTGTGGGAAAGGCAGCAGGACTTCTTATGAGGTTTGAGCCCGATATCATTGATATCAACATGGGCTGTCCCGTGCCGAAGATAGCAGGAAACGGCAGCGGAAGCGCTCTTATGAAGGACCCCGACAGGGCTTACAGCATCGTAAAAGCGGCAATAGAAAACTGCTCTGTGCCCGTTACCGTCAAGATAAGAAGCGGCTGGGACGATTCCTCGATAAATGCTCCCGAATTTGCGGCGTACATGGAAAGCGCAGGCGCAGCGGCAATAACAGTCCACGGAAGGACAAAAAAGCAGATGTACAGCGGCAAGGCTGATCGGAACATCATCAAAGCAGTCAAGGAAGCGGTACATGTGCCGGTTATCGGCAACGGGGATATCGTTTCGGGACAGTCTGCCGCCGAAATGTACGATTTTACGGGCTGCGACCTTGTCATGGCAGGACGGGGCACCTACGGCAAGCCCTATCTTTTTGCCGAAATAGAGAATTATCTGTCGGGAAAGGAGTATACTCCCCCCGATATGCATGAACGGCTTGATCTGATGCGCAGACAGGCAGAGCTGGCGGTAAAGTTCAAGGGAGAACATACCGCTATGGCAGAATGCCGCAGAATGTGTGCGTTTTACTTACGGGGCATACCCTCTGCGGCGAAATTCAGAAACGCCTGCGGACAGCTGTCGTCGCTGGACGACCTGTATGCCCTTATCGGCGATATCGAGAAGGTATTGGAACAGTATGAAGACAGTTAAAACAGAAAAAGAACATATCCCGCAGATAGCCCGCATAGCGGCGGAAAGCTTTCCCGACCCATGGACGGAGAACGGATTTATGTCCTCTCTTGATGTTTCGGGAAATATTTTTCTGACTGCACAGGAAAACGGCGAAACGACAGGATATATCATCGGCACCGCAGACGGCGACTTTGCGGGGATAGACAGCATTGCGGTCGCTGTCTGTTTCCGCAGACAGGGCATCGCCGAAGAGCTTATCCGCAGGTTCTGCGAGATAGCGGCACAGTCGGACAGCTGCTCGTCGGTGTCGCTGGAGGTACGGGAGAATAATCTCCCCGCGAGGGCTTTGTATAAAAAATGCGGCTTTTCCGAGATAGGACTGCGGAAGAATTTCTACTCCGCTCCACGGGAAAACGCCGTTGTTATGAATAAAATTATCAAGGAAGAAAACTTATGCTGAAATACATTGATTCACACTCTCATTACGACGACTCTGCCTTTGACGAGGACAGAGATATCCTTCTGCCGCAGCTCCACGAAAACGGCGTGATGAATATTATCACCATAGGCTGCTCGGAGAGCTCAAGCAAAGCAGCGGCAGCTCTTGCCGAAAAGTACGATTTTATGTACTTTGCACCGGGCATACACCCCGAAGAGGCGAACACTGTGGGCGACGGATACAAGGAGCTTATCGTCAGCCTGTGCGGACATAAAAAAGCAGTGGCAGTGGGCGAGATAGGACTTGACTACCACTATGAGGGCTATGACAAGGAACGCCAGAAGGAGCTTTTCGTGACACAGCTGGAAATTGCAAAGCGGCTGGACATGCCCGTGATAATCCACATGCGGGACGCTACTGCCGATACCATGGAGATTCTCAGAAAATATCGTCCGAAGGGCGTTGTGCACTGTTTTTCGGGCTCGGCGGAAACAGCAGAAGAGGTCGTAGGGCTTGGAATGTACATCGGCTTCACGGGAGCGCTGACCTTTAAAAATGCGCGGAAAGCCATAGAATCGGCGGAGAGGATCCCTCTTGACCGCATACTGGTGGAGACAGACTGTCCGTACATGGCACCCGAGCCGTTTCGGGGCAAGCGGTGCGACAGCTCGATGATAGCGTATACTCTCACAAAGCTTGCTCAGATCAAGGAGATAACCCCCGAGCAGGCGGCAGAAGCTACGGCGGAGAACACAAGACGGCTGTTTGGATTGAAGTAATATTGAAAAACTAATAAAGAAGGTTCGAGGGAGCAACATACAACAGCTAATCAGTCACCCGACAACAAAAAGTTCGCCAGCCTTTCAAGGCTGCAGGTTTCCAAAGGGCGGCGCCCTTTG
>JBJFHQ010000421.1:0-5571 GCA_051893755.1 Oscillospiraceae bacterium | reverse complement strand
CCTTGTATCAGCTAAGCCGCAAAAGCTGTCTATCGGGTCTTTACCGTAAAATGCGGCGGGACCTTTCATAAGCTTATCCACCAGAATATCAAGGGTCGTTTCTTTTGAGTCGTAGGTATTGATATATGTCCGTGCCTGCGGAATATCCGCAAGCATTGTGGGAGACTCGCAGCCAATGATGATAACAGGCACCTCGAACACATACCAGGGTATCTCTCCGCCGCCTTTGGACAGTCCGAAACAGGGTCTGCCCGACTGCACATCGCATACAGTGATAACAAGATCCATTTTCGATGTGAAATCCGATACAGCGTTTTTTCCTGCGAAAAACTCATTCAGCTCGGGCTTTTCTCCCGCTTGTGCCTGACGCAGCATTTTATCAAGCGGATTTTCGTAAACAAATACCTCAAAGCCTTTTTCCGTGAGCTTTTGCTTTAACAGCTCTACAGGACTTCCGCCGCTCATACCCACCGCCTTCATAAGCGCAGTCATACCGTTTTCGGCACCTTTTACATGGACAAGCATGATACGTTTATAGCGCTTGGGTGTAATGGGGAGAACGTCTTTATCCTTGTATTTCACAAGGGTGATCGCCTTTTCGCTTATTTCCTTCTGCACCTTGAGATATTCTTTCTTTCCGAGAACGGCGGACATTTTTTCCTCCGACGGAACAAGCTGCTCTTTGGACTTCTTGTTAAGACCCATATGGGCTTTCAATCCGAGAATACGTGTAAGAGCGTCATTTATGCGGGTTTCCGATATTCTGCCCTCACGGTAAGCCCTGAGCATAATATCAATATCCTCGTCGGCATCGTTAAAGAAAAGCAGCATATCGCAGCCTGCGTTTATGGCTTTCGGCAGCATTTCACAGCGCTTCATGCGGCATGTCATTCCAACCATATGAGAAGCATCGGTTATGACAAGTCCGTTAAATCCCAGCTGTTCTCTGAGCAGTCCCGTGATAATTTCATAGCTTAAGGTCGCAGGCAGCATATCCTCTTCCTGCATATTGGGATTAAGAGCCTTGATATATTCGGGAAGCATAATATGTCCTGCCATGACCGCTTCAAGCCCATTTTTTATCAACATCTTATAAACCTTACCATAGCTTTCATTCCAATTGCGGAAGGAAAAGCTGTTGACGTTATTTGATAAATGTGCGTCCCTGAAATCAAGTCCGTTTCCGGGGAAATGTTTTGCGGCACAGACAAAACCGTCAATGGAATGAGCACCTTTAAGATATTCTGTGCTCATTTCAGCCACCTTGTCGGGGTCGTTTCCGAAAGCACGGGAAATTATTTCCGTGTTCTGCCAGTTATATGCTATATCGCAGACAGGCGCAAAAGCCATATTGCAGCCTATTGCGGCAGCTTCTTCATTTGATATTTTTCCAAGCTGATATGCATATTTCTTTTCACCTGTGGCTCCGACCTTTATTCCCGAGCCGATGTAGGTGCCGTCAGCGCAGGCACCGTTTCCGCCCGATTCGGTATTGCAGGCGATGAACAGGGGAATCTTTGAATAGCGCTGCAAAACCTCATTGTGCTTTCTGATGACAGCTCCCGGCGCAGGATTATAGCGGCAGCCGCCGATATGATACTTTGACGTAAGCTCCGTCAGATATTTCTCGTCATAGGAAGCGGAGATACCGAAAAAAAGCTGTCCTATCTTTTCTTCGTCGCTCATATCTGCAATGGTATCCTCCACCCATTTAATATCTTCGTCGTTAAGACAGAAGGGCACATCTTTTAAATTTATCACTCTATTTCACTCTCCGTTTTCGCAAAAATCACTGTAACAATATCAACAATGGCACCGACTATGAGTGCAACAGCAATAAATATCCACAAAGCTGCGGTGCTGCTGAAAGGATTGCATATTATTATGACTGCACAAACAATGGTCAATACAGCGCTTATTGCAGCCCAGAACCATTTTTTGCTTTAATTCTTATCATATTCTTCGCATAAAGACATAACTATCCTGCTTATTTTTGACATTGTTCTCATAAAATATCCTCCCCTTTTTTACTTGACAAATAAGTTCCGTATATATTATAATATACATATGTAGAATTTGCAACAAACAGATGATTTGCAGCTGATGTGAATCATACATTTGCAATCATTTTGTATGATAAAACAGGAGGATCTTTAATGGAGAAAAGTGAAAATCAAAGGATAAAGCTGACAAAACGATTATTAAAGGAAAGTCTGCTTAAACTTCTGGATGAAAAGAACATAAAAAAAATATCGGTCAGCGAATTATGCCAGACCGCAGGGATAAATCGTTCCACCTTTTATAAGCATTACGGAAGTCAGTTTGATGTATTGAAGGATATGGAACTCGATATGATAGAAGATCTTGAGAATATATATGAAAAAGAGCGCGGCAGTGAATGGACTCTGCAGAAAAGAGCGGCGGAATTCTGTAAATATTTAAAGGACAACCAAAAGTTTATCAAGCTGATCATGTCCAACAGTGATACCGATTCGGAATTTGCCTCCCTGCTTATTGGAGCCGCTCACGTTCAGAGGATATATCAGCAGGTTTTTCCAAATGAAAAGAACAGACAAAAGCATGATCTGATGACTACATTTCTGACCGGCGGAACATACGCTATGACACGCAAGTGGCTTCTTGAGGATATTCCCATAACACCCGAAGAGATGGGAGAACTGATGTATAATTTATCGGTATGTGAGTGGGATTTTGACAATCCGGTTTTATAATAAACACAATATTCTTTGTCTGCTGATACAGGTTGTATATGAATAGATATGTACGTTAATAAAAACGGAAGGAGAGTTCCTGCCGAAAAAGCAGACAGAACAGCAAAGGCTTATGATCTTATTGATGGCCATTTAAGGACGCCAACCGTATCATTGACACAGACGGCTTTTTCATATTCGATTTGCTTATTGTTGTTGACAAGGTCCGCTGCGTTCATGTGGCCTGCTTCGACGACGGTAAAGCCCGCGCCGCTTGCCATAAGGTGGATTGTATCGCCGCTCTTGACCTCGCCGTCCACAACGCGGACGTAGATAATAACGCCTTGTAGGAATCTTAATAGCTGTCGAAGATAAGCGCCTTAAGTGGTTTATTGATATCGCCTTTTTTTCGTTTGTAAATACGAAAATCGTAAAATTAAAAAAATCGGGGAAAAGGTTGACGGGGGTGATTTTGTGTGGTAAAATCAGTTTAGGAAGAAATTGCGGAAAGGAATGTTTGGAATGTTTATCTCCGATTATAATGAAATATCCGGCAGGTCTTTGATCATTGATGACGATAAATTTGCCTGCTGGGCGTATATGACCATGCCCTTTTCCAATGAGATATATATGGATTGCTGGCTTTATAACAAGCAGAAAGCTCTACCCATGTCCGAAATATCAATATACAGAAATATGCCGCCTCCTGCTTCAGCTGAGGTGCTGGTGCCCGGGTATTCGCATATGAATGATATTTCCGAAGAAAGAATATCATTTCGCTGGGACAATGACGGGGAAACGGCTTATATTTATCTTGATAATGAAATTCTGGCGGCGATGTTTGCAGAAGAAAGGAAAGCGTACAATATCAATCTCTGCAAGGATTGTGCATGGGGAAAGAGGTTTCTTATACCTGAGCAGGATAAACAACTGTGATAAAAAAGTCATGCCTGCGTTGTACAGCAGAATCGAAAGTAAAAAAAACATGACCGATATTATTTGAAAAGCAGTCGGAATATTATTGAATGGGAGTCATTAAAATGATCGACAAAAAAGCGCTGGATCTTCTGAACAAAAAGACCCGTTCCGTAAGAGATACATTTTCCGACGAGGAAAGGTCTTACTGCATTGAAAAGGGCGTGTTGACTGTTCACGATCCCGTTTTACATGACGAACTTATAAAACAGATAAGGTCTGCCGCCTCGGAAATATCCCTTGACAGGGCGGCAAGGGCTTTCCTTTACAGCGTTTCCGCTAAGGACTTCCGTTACAGAACGGCTCTGTCAAGCCTTATATGGGCGAATTCCATGTCCGACCATGAATGTGCTCCATTTACGTCATATACGGGACAGGAATACTATACCTGCGGGATATGCGGCGGAGAATTTTCTGTCAGCGACGATCTGAGCTGTCTTAAAATGGAAAAATACTGTCGTGACAGACTTATTCCCCAAAAGAATTTTATGGATATATGCTGCGCAGGCTATGTTCTTAACGATCTTCGTGAATTTGCAAAGCTTCCCGATGTTTCGTACTGCGATGAGGATATAAGGATGATCAACCGTATTTTCGGTCTTGCGGGGGAAATATCTCCCGCCAACAAGGTCAATGCGCTTCTTAAGCTGATATCTGCGGAGAAAAGCCTTGATCTGACCGCAGCCGACGCTTATTCGGTCTTAGGAGTGCTGTCCTCCTGCGGATTTTTTGATACGCCCGATCATAAGGGATATGCAGGCAGATTTGTGCCGTGCAATGAGCGGCAGTTTGTGTATGAGACGGATATTTATTATCCGCTGAATTTCTGGCGAGGAAAATACGGCATTAACTACTCAGCCGCAGAAAAGATATTCGGCGCGGAGATCGCGGAAAAGCTTTCTCCCGAAACAGCCATACGGGGAGCGGCAGTGCGTGAAGAGCCGAAGAAAAAGCCCTCCGGATCTAAAGCGGAGCAGTATTTCACCGAGGGAGAGCATCTCATAGACCTTGACGACAGAATGAGATATTATTATGGACTATCTCCCATGGACAGCCGCTGGGACAGGCTCGTGAAATATTCCGTAACTCATTCTTTAAGAAAGCGTTCCGAGATATATTTTGAAGGAAACACCGTAAAAAAGCTGATCTTTGAAGAGCTTGCCGGTGAGAACGGATACAGGTACTATCTTGAGGCGGATATGGACGTTCCCACCAACGACAGAAGGCTTATTCTCCCCAAGACCTCACGGGGACGGGAACAGCCCCTTACTCCCTCGCTTTTGCAGACTCCTGCTTATATGCTTGGTCAGCTTCATGTGGTACTGGGCGGAAGAAGCGCAGGGGTCATGGTATTCAACAGCAGCAACGATCAGGAGCTTCCTATTCCTTACAGACCCATTGAAAACAAAGAGGACTTTGAAAAATTCACCGAAGAGTATATTTCCTCCTGTCCCGAGGATTACAATAAGATACTCGATAATTTCCGCAAGAAAAAGCGTGTCACGGTGAAATTTACCGCAGGAGATATTTTCCGTGTGCAGGTCTCTCCTACGCTGTATACATACGCACTTATCCTCGGAAAGGTAAGGCAGCTTGAAAAGTGGAAGGAGCTTCCCGAGGAACACCCCATGCGCTCAATGATGACTCAGCCGATAATTTTCCGTCAGTATGCCATAGTGACGGAAAACCCCGATATGACTGCGGAGGAACTGAGCAAGGTGCCGCTGCTTGATGTTGAGTTTGCGCAGGATAATGAGATATTATGGGAAACATATCCAATAGTGTGCTCAAAGAAGCCGGAGGAAAAGGACATCGATCTTGGCTTCGGGATAAATTCAAGTCTTAAAACGGTGGTATGGGGACTTACCGTACATACCTTTGTGGA
>JBJFHQ010000420.1:0-5609 GCA_051893755.1 Oscillospiraceae bacterium | reverse complement strand
ACGGATTTTCGAGCGTCGGAAACGATGGCTTTGCCTTTAATCAGCGCTTCCTTAAAAATGCTTGCCGGGCGCCAGCCCGCCTGCGCATTTTTGCCTTGCCTGCAACAAAATTATGCTCGAAAATCCGCACGCATATCCTATGTGGACAGGTTCTTACAATATAAGCCCTTGATACCTGAAAATGAATATCCAGAAGGTCAGCGTTACCGAGGATAACAACGTTGTCAGCATGACCGTTCCCGAGGTCAGCACGCCGTCGTTGTGCATGTTTTCCGCCATGATATAGGCGCTGGGCGTGGTGGGCGAGCCTAACATGATGATAAGCGCCACCAGCTTTTCGTCGGTAAATCCCAGATACGCCGCTATGGGCAGGAATATGGCAGGGAGTATCACAAGCTTTACCGCCGCAGCCCATATGGTGGGCTTTACCTTTTTTATCGCCTTGTCAAGCTTGAAGCCCGCTCCCATGGCAATGAGTGCCAACGGTGATGCAAGGGCTGCTATGCTCGATATGGTCTTGCTTATGATAACGGGGTACTTTATCCCTATCAGCGAGGATATTATCCCCAGTACAATGGCAATGATTATCGGATTTTTCAGCACGTTCAGACAGGCCTTCTTGATATTTGCCTTTTTGTCTGCGCTTTTGTCCATGCCCTCGAAGGTCAGCACGATAACTGCATATATGTTGAAAAGCGGCACGCTGCCTATTATCATCAGCGGAGCCATTCCCGAATTGCCGTAGATATTCTGAATGAACGCCACCCCCAGCACAGCCGCACTGCTGCGATAGCTTGCCTGCACGAATGCTCCGATAATAGACTTATCCTTGATGAAAACCTTAGCAAGTCCCCATATGCCGAAAAAGAACACCGTCACCGCTCCTGCGCAGAAAAGCACATATTTAAGGTCAAAATCGTTGATGATATCCGTTTCGGAGATATCCTTGAAAAGCAGCACAGGCAGCGTCACATTGAAATTGAACTTGTTGCAGACGGTGACAAAATCATCGTTTAAAATATTGATCTTTCTGAGAAAGCACCCGACCAGCATGACCAGAAATACAGGTATTGTCGAGT
Source organism: Oscillospiraceae bacterium (assembly GCA_051893755.1). GTDB lineage: Bacteria > Bacillota > Clostridia > Oscillospirales > Ruminococcaceae > RGIG4694. The sequence goes on along the minus strand of JBJFHQ010000420.1, from coordinate 4,530 downwards.
TAAGACTGAATATAAGACTGTCCGTAATATCACCCCGACATCACATAAAATATTTGTACTTCGAGGTGAGGGCAAGCAGCATTTCAAGCCGCGCCTTGTCCTTGTATTCGGGCTTTACCATATAGTACACATAATTTTCCAGAACATTGATATCCGGAACGGAGCGACCCTCTATCTTGAAGTTCTCAAAGCCCATAGGCACGTACTTTTCATAGATGCTCCGGGGAGTGATGTGCGTGCTATAGCCCACGGTATCGTACAGATGACGGCGCATCTGCTCGCAGACGAAGGGCTCCTGCTTAAATTCTCCCACAGGATTTTTCTTTCTAAACTCGGAGTACGCTATGTGATTTCTGCCGATGTTCTCATAATGCTCCTTTCTCCGCGGACAATGGGGCGTACAGCAGGCATTTATCAGCACCTCGATTTTTTCCTTGTGGGGCATCTTCTCCAGCGCTTCGTAATCATTGTTCCAGTTGTAGTCCAGCACCACAAGGCTGTAATCCTTGTCCAGCTCCTCGGAGAGCTTGTCAAAATCCTCTATCTGCTTGCAGGTGGAGCTTGTTATCTTATAGGAGGGGTAGTTTTTGCGTATGTATTCTTCAAGCAGCGGCGAGTTGACGATGACCTCGTTGAGCCCATTATCAGCCATTTTCATCACGGCGTTGCAGAACTTGTCCGACAGATGCTCCTCGGTCAGCAGAGGGTTCGTAAAGGTAAACCGACATGCGATGCCGCGGCTGTTGAACTGCTTCAGGACCTCGGCGATAACTCTCGGGTCAACATTTCCCTCAAAGTATCTTCCGCCGTTCCAGAGAGAAGTCGGAAATGTTCCGTAAACGGAGCCTATGACCACATCATCATAGAAATACTGCGGATTTTTCTTCATATAATCCGCAAGGATAAGATTCAGTCGGAAATGCCTTAAAAAGTCGGGTATATGATATTTTATCGTACTCATTTTATTTCTATCCTTTCAAGCAGACGGTCGGAAAGTGCCGCCATCTGTTCAAGAGTAAGCTGCTCGGGGCGGACCGTGGGAGACAGTCCGATATCCTCAATAGCTAAGGTGACCGTCTGCTTGTCCGTGCCAAGGGCGGAGGATATGGAATTTGCGGCAGTCTTTCTCCGCTGTGAAAATGCTCCCCTAACTGTTTTGAAGAAGAAGTCCTCGTCCTTTACGTCCACTGCGGGCTTCTCCCCAACATTCAGCCTTATAACGCAGGAATCCACATTCGGCGCAGGCATGAAGCTGCCGCGGGAAACATTGAACAAAAGCTCGGGAGTGCAGTAGTATCTCACCGCATAGGTGACAGCTCCGCAGTCTCTCGTTCCCGTTTCGGCGCAGAGCCGCACTCCCGCTTCCTTCTGTACCATGACCGTGATAGTTTTTATCGGCAGCCTGCTTTCCAGCAGCATCATGATTATCGGCGAGGTTATATAGTAGGGCAGATTTGCGCAGACGGCTGTGTCAAGTCCCTGAAATTCCTCCTCGATGACCTTTTTAAGGTCGGTCTTCATAACGTCCTCGTTGATTATCTTCACATTGTCATACTCGGCGAGGGTCTCGTCCAGTATGGGAATGAGCCGCTCATCTATCTCAACAGCCACCACCTTGTCGGCGCGTCTGGCAAGCTCATTGGTAAGCACTCCCACACCTGTGCCTATTTCGATGACTCCGAAGCCCGGTTTTGCATTGCCCATTTCGGCTATCCTCGGGCAGACCGACGGATTGATGATGAAATTCTGCCCGAGTCCCTTTGAGAAGGTCATACCATGGCGGCTCATTATATCCTTTATAACATTTACATTCGTTAAATTTTCCATAGCTTATAAGCTCTCCGCATCCTTTATCCAGAGGTCGGCAGAAGCGTCGCTGGGCATGCGGAAATCTCCGCGGGGCGACAGGGTAACGCTTCCCACTTTTGGTCCGTCGGGCAGACAGGACCGCTTGAACTGCTGTGCGAAAAATCTGCGGACGAAGGTCTTAAGCCATTTCTTTATCTCGGCGCTGTCGTATTTTCCGATGAAGGCAAGCTGCGCAAGACGGAATATCTTCGAGGGCATAAAGCCGAAGCGGACCATATAATAAAGGAAAAAGTCATGCAGCTCGTATGGTCCCACGATATCCTCGGTCTTTTGTGATATCTCGCCGTTCTGCGAGGGCGGCAGAAGCTCGGGGGAAACAGGGGTGTCAAGAATGTCACGGAGGACATTTCCCAGCTTTGCGCCGCTATGCTCCGCCTCATAGGAGACAAGGTGCCGCACCAGCGTTTTCGGAATGGAAGCATTCACGCCGTACATAGACATATGGTCGCCGTTGTAGGTCGCCCAGCCCAGTGCAAGCTCGGACAGGTCGCCTGTGCCGATAACTATTCCTCCCGCCTGATTGGCGATATCCATAAGCACCTGCGTGCGTTCTCTTGCCTGACAGTTTTCATATGTCACATCATGGACGCTTTCATCGTGCTCGATATCCTTGAAGTGGCTGCGGACAGAAGCTGTGATATCCACCTCGGTGAGGCTCACTCCGTAAGCCTGTGCCAGCGAAAGAGCGTTGTTCTTTGTCCTGCTCGTAGTTCCGAAGCAGGGCATGGTGACGGTGAGTATCCCCAGTCGGTCAAGTCCCAGCATATCGAAGGCATGGACTGTTACGATAAGTGCAAGAGTGGAGTCAAGTCCTCCCGAAAGGCCTATCACCGCAGTCTCGCAGTTGATGTGCTTAAGTCTGGTGGCAAGACCCACAGCCTGCATGGTGAGTATCTCCTCGCAGCGCTGAGCAAGGTCCTGCTTGCCCGACGGAACAAATGGCGTCTGGGGGAACATTCTGGTAAGCTCGGTAAGCTCGGGCTTAAGGGAGAAATATATCTCGGTGCAGGGCTGGACTTCTCCGCCGTAGGTAGTCATTCTTCTGCGCTCGGACATCAGCTTTGAAACGTCTATCTCGGTCATGATGATATCGGCAGCAAACTTCTTTGTTTCGGCAAGGACGGTGCCGTTCTCGGCGATGATATTATGACCTGCAAAGACCATATCCTGCGTGGATTCTCCGAAGCCTGCACTTGAATAGATATAGCCTGCGATAAGCTTCGCGGACTGTGCCGATACGAGCTGCTTGCGGTAGCTGCCCTTTCCGATGACCTCGTCGCTGGCGGAGAGATTGCATATCACAGCCGCACCCGCAACAGCGAGCCTGTCCGATGGAGGATTTACCACCCACAGATCCTCGCATATCTCAACGCCCACTGAAAATTCGGGCATTTCCTCACAGCGGAATATCCCGTCGGTGATCATGGGAACATATTCTCCGCATATATTTACAGCCGTTCCGGTCCTTACGTTTTTACCCGATGTAAAATGCCGTCCCTCGTAAAACTCGGAATAGCTTGGAATATTCATCTTAGGAACAAGACCCAAAAGCTCGCCCTTGCATAAAACTGCGGCGCAGTTGTACAGGTCTCCGCCCTGCCGCACGGGAAGTCCCACAATGATAAGAGCGTCAAGAGCGGCAGTTTTTTCCTTGATATCGGCGAGAGCGTCCTCTGCGCCTTTCAACAGGGTCTGCTGAAGAAACAGATCGCCGCAGGTATAGCCCGTGATGCAAAGCTCGGGAAAAACGATAAGCTTAGCCCCGTCGGAGGCTGCGGACTTTGCAGCGGAAATTATCCCCCTCGCATTAAATTCACAATGAGCCGCCCTTACCTCTGTAGTAGCGGCAGCGACCTTGATAAAACCGTCCTTCATGGTAACTCTCCTTTTTTCTGCATGATACTGCATTATTTATGACCTTATTTTATTATATAACATTTTCGCGGATTATGCAATATATGATCTGTGATTTTTTTGCGGCATTTAACAGGTCTAAGATTATTATTTGACATGATACGCATAATATGGTATAATTATCCTGCCGGACACTTTCCCGCAGAAGGGAGGTGTTGTCATGAATTACATATTTTCACTGTTATTATCTATCATAGCGGGTGTAATAAGCAATTACATCAGCAAGTGGCTCGATAGGTAATATTTCCGGCAGGAGCACAAAATGAACCCCCTCAGAGTGGCAGCTCTGAGGGGGTTTTTGGTGTTGCCATGTTTGATTACATATTTTCCGTTACATATATGATACCACACAAATCCGGATTTGTCAAGTGTTTTGAAACAGATCACAAAATCCCAAAATCCGCCGGTATTTGACATGATATTCATAATATGGTATAATTATTCTGCCGGACACTTTCCCGCGGAAGGGAGGGGATGTCATGAATTACATAGAATCGCTTATATTATCTATCATAGCAGGTGTAATAAGCAATTACATCAGCAAGTGGCTCGATAGGTAAACTTCCGGCAGGAGCACAAATGAACCCCCTCAGAGTGGCCGCTCTGAGGGGGTTCGGTTTTTGTGATGTCATATTGAATCACATAGAATCATCATATATATGATACCACACAGATCCTGATTTGTCAAGTGCTTTGAAACAAATCACAGAAACGCTCTGCAGGTAAGCTCGATATCCTCGTCGGTAT
>JBJFHQ010000419.1:0-5644 GCA_051893755.1 Oscillospiraceae bacterium | reverse complement strand
CAAGGGGAGACTGCTCGTTGTCCGCCCCGATTCCACGATGCCTATCGCACGAGTGGTTTCCACTCGTTTCAGAGAACAGCCTCTTCCAATACGCCTCTATTACAGCCAGAACGTTTTCCGCATAAAGCCCAGCATGAGGGGCAGAAGCGATGAGATACGCCAGACAGGCATCGAGCTTATCGGCTCTGCTTCAAGGCGCGCTGATCTGGAGGTCATCTACAAGGCGATAGAGGTGCTGTCCTCCTGCGAGAAGGACAATTACCGCCTTGAAATAGGTCATATCGGCTATTTCAAGGAGCTGCTGAACGCTCTCGGAGCTGACCCCGACACCGTTGAGCAGATACGCAGCTTCATCGAGGTCAAGAACTACCCCGCACTCAACGATCTCCTTGACGGCTTCGGAGAGAATCCCGCTGCTGCGGCTTTAAAGCAGCTGCCCCGTCTTTTCGGCGGCATCGAGGTCCTCGACGACGCGGACAAGCTCTTCTCCAACGACGAAACAAGACGGGTGCTGTCCGAGCTTAAGGGCATCTACTCCGCAGCGGAGGAAATGGGCTCCGCAGACAAGATCACCATTGATCTGGGACTGGTCAACCGCATGGACTACTACACGGGAATCGTGATAAAGGGCTATTTAAGCGGCTTCGGCGATTCTGTGCTCTCGGGCGGACGCTACGACAAGCTGCTCTCCGAGTACGGCTATGATATGCCTGCTACCGGCTTTGCCGTAAATGTGGACGCTGTGGCAAAGGTGCTGCGCAAATCCGATGATTACACTCCCGCTCCTGCGGACGTTCTCGTATTCGGCGAAGAGGGCTACGAAGCAGCTGCCGTAAAGCATTGCAGCGAGCTTGCCGCAAAGGGCGAGATAGCCGAAAACTCCGTCGATGATACCATCGAGGAAGCAGCTGCATATGCAAAGAAAAAGGGTATCAAACGAGTTGAGCTTGTATCTGACGAGATCAGAATAATTAATCTGTAAAGGAATGTATCTGATGAATATAAATGAAAGACCGCTGAGGATCGCTCTTACAAAGGGCAGGCTTGAAAATAAGACCGTGGAGCTGTTCGAGAAGATCGGCTACGACTGCACCGCAGTCCACGAAAAGGGGAGAAAGCTCATTCTTCCCGTGGGAGACTCCATTGAGGTGGTTCTCGCAAAGGCTGCGGACGTTATTACATATGTTGAAAACGGCGTGTGCGACATGGGCGTGGTCGGCAAGGACACTATCATGGAAATGAGCGGGAAATTTTTCGAGCTGGTTGACCTTGGCTTCGGAAAATGCAAGTTCGCTCTTGCAGGCAAAAAGGGCAATGACTTCTACGCAGGCTACGACGTAAAGACCATTGCCACAAAATATCCCAACGTCGCAAGAAATTATTTTGAAAAGAAAAACATGGACGTTGATATTGTCAAGATAGAGGGCAGCGTGGAGCTTGCACCCCTTCTGGGACTTGCGGACGCTATCGTCGATATCGTGGAAACGGGAACTACTCTCCGCGAAAACGGACTGGAGGTTTATGAGGACATCGCTCCCATTTCCGCAAGAGTTATCGCAAATATGGTAAGCCTGAAGCTGAGAAAAACTGAGATCGAAGAGCTTATCGAAAAAATCGAAGAGAATATAAAATAAGGAGCGTTTTGAAATGATAAGAAAGATAATCGCCGACGGAAAAGCGGAAAAGGAGTTTCTCAAGGAAGTCGAAAAGAGAAACGGCGAAACCGATAAAAAAGTCACCGAAATAGTTTCGGATATCATAAACACCGTAAAAGAGGGCGGAGATCAGGCTGTCAAGGACTACACTCTTAAGTTTGACGGAAAGCTTCCCAAATACTATGAGGTCCCCAGAGACGTTATCAACGATGCTCTCACCAACGCAGACCCCAAATTCACCGACGCCCTTCTCAATGCTATGGAAAACATCACCGCTTTCCACCAGCGCCAGAAGGAACAGGGCTTCATCGACCCTCACGCCGACGGAGTTATCCTCGGACAGCGTGTAAGAGGTCTTGAAAGAGTGGGCTTATATGTTCCGGGCGGCACGGCTGCTTATCCTTCCTCTGTGCTTATGAACGCCGTTCCTGCTAAGATAGCAGGGGTAAAGGAGATAATCATGGTCACTCCTCCCATGAAAAACGGCGAGCCTAATCCCGATATCCTTACAGCCGCAGCTATCTGCGGAGTTGACAGAGTATTCATGGCAGGCGGCGCACAGGCTATCGCAGCTCTTGCCTGCGGTACCGAGGAGATACCCAGAGTGGACAAGATAGTAGGTCCCGGAAATATCTTCGTTGCCACAGCTAAGAAGCTGCTTTTCGGCAAGGTGGACATCGACATGATAGCAGGTCCCAGCGAGATACTTATCGTTGCGGACAGCACAGCAAATCCGAAGTTCCTCGCCGCAGACCTTATGTCACAGGCAGAACACGACAGGATAGCTTCTGCTATACTTATCACCACCGATGAAAAAATAGCCGACGAGACTGCTGCCGAGATAGAAAGACAGTCCAAGGAGCTGTCCCGCAAGGATATCATCAATGAATCTATCGACAATTACGGCGCGATAATCGTCACCGACAGCATTGATTATGCGATAGAGCTGGCTAACGGACTTGCTCCGGAGCACCTTGAGATACAGGTTGACAATCCCATGCAGTATCTCGGCAGACTGGACAACGCAGGCTCTATCTTCATGGGACAGTACGCTCCCGAGCCTCTGGGTGATTACTATGCAGGTCCCAACCACGTTCTACCAACAGGAGGTACGGCAAGATTCTTCTCGCCCCTTTCGGTAAACAGCTTCACCAAAAGATCAAGCTACATCTACTACACCGAAAACGCGCTCTGTCAGGCTAAGGACGATATCGTCTGCATCGCCGAAAGAGAAGGACTTACCGCACACGCAAACGCGATCAAGGTTCGATTTGAATAAGAAAGGGTGATAAAATGGCGTATGACCTTACCCGCAAGCTGAAAGAAATTGAAGCATATGAACCGACAGAACCGGATTTTAAGATACATCTTGACGCCAACGAGTCGTTTATCGACATTTTTAAGTCGGTGCCCGAGCTTGGAGAACGTATCCTTGCCGAAATGAAGGATATCCCCGTAAATCGTTATCCCGATGCACGCGCGACAGAGCTTACTGCTGCTTTTGCGGATTATTACAATATCCCCTTGAAGTATCTTACTGCGGGAAACGGCTCCGACGAGCTTATCTCGCTGATAATCAGCACACTGCTGAGCAAGGGAGAAACTCTGCTTACGCTGTCGCCCGATTTTTCCATGTACACCTTCTACGGCGTGCTTTCCGAGGTCAATATCTACCGCATGCCAAAAGAAGAAAACTACACGGTCAATATCCAGAAGATAATCGACTACTGCAATAATAACAACGTAAAGGCGGTCATCTTCTCTAATCCCTGCAATCCGACCTCGCTGGGGATCCCGAGAGAGGATATCATCAAGCTGCTGAAAAATCTGTTCTGCCTTGTTATCGTTGACGAGGCGTATATGGATTTCTGGGACCAGTCCGTCCTGGACGAGGTGGCTAATTTCGACAATCTCATCGTACTTAAGACCTGTTCCAAGGCGTTTGGTCTGGCAGGCATGAGAGTGGGCTTTGCCGCAGCTGGGGAAACTATCACAAACGCGCTGCGCATGGCAAAATCTCCCTATAATATCGACGTATTTTCACAGGTCGCCGCAAAGAACGTGCTTATGGAAAAATCTCTGCTGAAAAGCTTCACCGAGAAGATAATCGAAAGCCGAAAGAGCCTGAACAAAATGCTTGCTGAGCTGGCGGCAGAGTCAAACCTTATCGACAAGGTATATGAATCCAATACAAACTTTGTATTTATGCGCACAAAATATGCGGACAAGATCTACAACGGACTGTGTGAAAGATCTATTTCCATTAAAAGGATAGGCGAAAATCATCTGAGAATAACCGCCGGCTCCTATGACGAGAATACCGCACTTATGGCGGCTCTTCAGGAGATAGACGCGGACAGTCAGAAGGAATAAATATCAAGGAGGCGGCTAAATGTCACGAACAGCGGAAATTTCACGGAAGACCCGTGAGACCGACATCTATGTGAAAATCGAGCTGGACGGCTGCGGAAATAACTCAATTGACAGCGGCATCGGATTTTTTGACCACATGCTGACCGCTCTTGCGGTACACAGCGGCATTGACATGACTATCAAGGTCAAGGGTGATCTGCATGTTGACGGACATCATTCTGTGGAGGACACGGGCATCGTCCTCGGACAAGCGTTTAAGCAGGCTATCGGCGATATGAAGGGCATCGCCCGCTACGGAACAGCATTTATCCCTATGGACGAGAGTCTGGGATTCTGCTGTCTGGACATATCGAACCGTCCGTTTCTCGTGTTTGACGCGGATTTCACCGATATGAGGATAGGCGAGTTCGACAGCTGCCTTACCGAAGAGTTTTTCCGCGCATTTGCATACAATGCAGGTATCACTCTTCATCTGAAATGCGAGTATGGCAAAAACGATCACCACAAGACCGAAGCTCTTTTCAAGGCTGCGGCTCATGCGCTGAAGGAAGCAAAGCAGCTTACAGGCGGCGAAATTTTATCTACAAAGGGTGTGCTCTGATGATTGCAATTATTGACTACGGCGCAGGAAACATTTTCAGCGTAAAAAATGCGCTGGACTATCTGGGCGTTAAGGCCGAGCTTACTAAAGCTAAGTCGGATATCGAAAACGCAGACGGGATAATCCTCCCGGGCGTGGGCGCGTTCCCATGGGCGATGAACAAGCTGAATGAATCCGGACTTGTGGACGTCATAAAGGAACAGGCACCGCAGAAGCCCTTTCTGGGCATCTGCTTGGGAATGCAGCTGCTCTTCGGCAAGGGCTATGAGTTTGAAGAGACCGACGGATTGGGTCTTATCGGCGGAGAAGTTAAGCTCATGGAAACAGGGGAGCTTCCTCTGCCGCACATCGGCTGGAACAAGCTGGAGATAAATCACGACTGTGAATTTCTCCACGGAGTGGGCGAGCCTTATGTGTATTTCGTTCATTCCTATGCGGCGGAATGTGACTCCGACAGCGTATCTGCATACACCGATTACGGCGGAAAGCGGACTGCTCTTGTAAACAGGGGTACCATCTACGGTGCACAGTTCCACCCCGAAAAAAGCGGTGCGGCAGGACTGCGCATGCTCCGCAATTTTGCGGACATGGTCAACAAGGGCTGAAAGGAGAAGGTAACATGCTTGCAAAAAGGATCATACCCTGCCTTGACGTCCGGGACGGAAAGGTCGTAAAAGGGATAAATTTCGTAGGAATAAAGGAAGTGGGCGACCCCGTGGAATGTGCCGCCGAATATGACAGGCAGGGCGCAGACGAGATCGTATTCCTTGATATAACAGCCTCCCACGAGCACAGGGGAACAATGCTGGATGTGGTCAGCAAGACTGCGAAAAAGGTGTTTGTTCCGCTGACTGTGGGAGGCGGTATACGCACTATCGACGATTTCAGGGATACTCTGCGTGCTGGTGCTGACAAAGTATCTGTCAACTCTGCGGCGGTGAAAAATCCCCAGCTTATCAAGGAAGCGGCGGACATTTTCGGAAGACAGTGCGTTGTGGTGGCTATCGATGCTAAA
>JBJFHQ010000418.1:0-5647 GCA_051893755.1 Oscillospiraceae bacterium | reverse complement strand
TTTCATAACTGTGCACCGAAAAACTGTTGAAGCTGACCCGGGGCAGACAGGACACGGTATACGAATTAGGATTAGGGAGAGTAATCGGCTGATATAATACGCCGTGATTATCTATAACGAAAAGTCGTAGGATTTAGTTTTATTGTGAATATATATTTCAGCAGATTATGACCTCAAATTAAAATAGTACCATCGTATATCTAAAAACCCGTCAGTAGCACATAAATGAACTGACGGGTTACATTTTTCAGGGGGCTATGTTACCTGTAATGACCATTTTATGAAAATCAGTTGATGTATTAAAGTCAAATAGAAAACCGCACTGCCTGTTTCTTCCCTTTAATCGCTGTTGTTTTCTCAACTATTCCAATAAGCCTTTTTCGTCCTCGGGAGGAGCCTTTGCATATAATATCCCATAAGGTATAATTGCAGAACATTCATAGCATATCCTTACTTCATCAAGCTGTGCAGAACCTTTTCCGCTGCCTGATATTTTGCTATTTCCTCTTCCTTGTGGCTGAACTGCTCAAGTATGCTGTTATACTCATTTTCAATATCACCCATAAGCTTTTCCTTAACCTCTTCCTTAATGGAAAGCATATTCTGTTTGAAATCCTTCACCGATGAAATCAGCTTATCAATTGTAATATCGAATATCCGGCTCACTGACTGCGAAAGCGCAAGCCTCAGGCTGCTGGTTTCCGATGTGTCGCTGACCCTGCTCTGAAAGCTTCCGACGGCATTGTCACGGATACTGTCGGTGTCAAAGTGTATCACGGGGAATTCTATGGTGCTGAGAGTGCTTTCAACAGCCGTTCTGAAAAAGTTGGGGTCAAAGCTGTCGTCAGATGTATCAAAGTTTGAGATGACCGATTTTAATATTTCGGTCTTGACCTTGCGGATATTTACCGCATTTGCAAAGGTCTCTTCAACGTTTTTCTGAGCGCTGCTGCTGAAACGGTTGATATTATCCACTGCATCCGCAGTTTCCAGATAAACGTCCTGCACGGTGTAGCTGTGATCCTCGTAGTGATGACGTCCCCATGAAAAGGGATTGTACCATTTTGCGTCGCTTACACGAACATAATTCTCAACAGTGCGGGTCTCGGTGTGCTGTTCGATAGAGCTGCACTCGGCCTTTATATCCCTGATTATAGCGGTGGTCTTTACCTTTTCTTCCTCTATCCTTACGGCAATATCCCCGAAAATAGTTTCAACATCCGCTGTAATAGCATTTTTCTTTGACAGGACAGACTTCTTCTGAGCTTCTATCTCCGATTTGTCCTGAGTGCTGAGCATATCACATCTTGCCCTCACGCTGTCGGAATATTGCGCCAGAAGCTCTGAAAGCTGCTTTCTGTAAACGGGCACAAATTTTCTTGCACGCTCTTCAAGGGTCTTGTTCTTGTCGGCAATTACTCCGCCGAATATTTCTCTTACCCTGTCGATATTGCCAAGCTTCCGCAGCTTTTCGGAGGTATCATCATCAAGGTCGCCGTACTGGTTGATATTATCAAATACCACATTTTCCTCATCGGAATAGCGGTCCGGAGTTTTCTTTGACATATTATATGCCATGGAGGAAATGAAGCAGGGATCTTTGCAGCTGCTGAGCAGATTTGCAAGCTCCACGCAGTTTTCCTTGCCTTTTCGCAGTTCCTGATCCTTTATAAATTCGGAAAAGTTTTTCACTGCAGATCTTTTCAGAGTTTTTTCCGATTCTGCAAAAGCCTCTTCATAGCTGTCGCAGTCCTCAATGCAGTCCTGTATTGCGCCGTCAAATCTGCTTCCAAGCAGGACAAGCTTTCTCACTCCGCCAGAAGGCAGCTGTACCGTAAGCAGTTCAAGGTCGCTGCGGCTCAGGAACTGCGAGGTCCCGCTAAGGAAAAACACTACATCACAAAGCGCCATAAAATCCTTTGTGCGGACGGTTCTTGAAACGATAGGGTCATTCAGACCCGGAGTATCCACCACGGATATATCTTTGATCTCCTCATTGTTGATATGAAGGATAACGCATTTTACAAAGGGAGTGAGCCTGCCGTTTTCTCCAACGTAATCATTGAGCCGCTCCATAAGCCGGTCATAAGAATCAAATTCAACGGTTTCCCTGCCTTTACTGAGATATTCCTCGGGATCGATGCCGCTTTTTGAAGCAAGCTTCAATACCTCCTTTGCAACATCTTCCCGTGAATTGCTTTCGGCAGCCACCGATTTTTTGAAGGAGTCCCATTCCTCATGGGAATAGTATTCTATCTCGATGCTGTTTGTTTCGGAATATTCTATCTTTGTAAGGGCTGCTGTTTTGGGTGTTGCAGCCTTTGGCAGAACATCCCTTCCGTCAAAGAGCAGAGTGTTCAGAAAGGAAGATTTTCCCGCCTTGACCTGTCCCATAACGCCTATATTCAGCTTTCTGTCCTTGCGGGTAAACTCCTTTGCGGCAATGCCAAATTTTCTAATCACATCATCAAGCTCGCTGAGCTTAATAATATCCCCATATGGTTCGAGCTGTTTTCTGACATTTTCCGCGTCGCCTGTAAATGCATCAAATTCTTTCTGATAATCCGAATTTAATATTTCCATAAAAACCCCTCTGACGGGATAACCCTCCTTTAATACATTTCTTCATAATTGCAGCAGTTCCATGCCTCATCTGTGGCAATATCAAATATCTGCTTTGTGCTCATTCCCGAATAATCGGGGTCGATGGGTGACTGATCATCAAACCATTCAAAAGCTTCGTTTTCACTGTCGAGGGCAGAATGGAAAAAACCTGCGGCGGGTACCCATGAATCAGCTACTTTTCTGACTTGCTCAAACAGACCTCTGTCTATGGGAATGGGATATTCTATCGACGTATTGTCATAGCTGCTGCTTATTCTGCATATCAGCTTATTTCCTTTACGGCTTGCTTTTATCTCGCCGACGTCACAGGTGTAAAATGTATAGTTACCGCCGAAAAAGCCGTTTCTTTCCTGCCGGTAGTGAGGTTCTATATGCATATAAAATACGGAACGTGCATCAAGCACCTGCTTTTTAAGACTTGGCGTACCCTTGATATACAACTTCAGATCGTCGTCAATAAATCTTCTGTCGGTTTTGAAACCGCTTGTTTTTCCGGTGATAAGCACCTTTGCGAAGGATATAAGATAATCCGCTTCGCCGCTGTCTAACCCCAGCATATCTATCATCTGAGTTATGTATTTTCTCGATGTGCTTTTATCGGTGATATATTTTTCCGAAAGCACTATCATATCAACGATAAGCGATTTTGCCGCAGCTGAATTGTTTCTCAGCGGAGCTATGGCACGTTCAAGATCGGCTGGAGACATATTCAGCGACCTTGCATAAAGACTTTTGCTTTCGCCGTTAAAGCCTATGCTCAGTCCTATGCCGAAAATATATGCAAGGCAGTCGGTGGTATTGTTTTCCTCGCCGAACATGGTGTTGCACAGCAGCATCAGGTAGCCGTTTTTTTCTTCATCTGTCAGAAAATATGCCGCATGACGGGTATAAATTTTGTTGGTTTTCAGCTCAATCGCATCAAAATCGAAGCGGCTTTCGGTCTCCTCGGCTTCGGTGGCATATGTCGAAAGCTCCGCGGAAGCATTCTGCACGGTAAGCACCGCATTTCTGATAACGTCCGCCGATTCCTCAGACACATATCTGCATACTGCAGTCAGCTGCTGCATGGCAAGGTCGAGCTGCTGCTGGATCTCTTTTATTGTTTTCATGTGGGTGATCCTTTCGTGTTAATTATACTTTGCTAAGTACTTCTGTTGTGTAGTTAGAATTCCATTCTTCTTTTTCTCCGATTTCTCTTATTTTAACAAGACTTAACGAATCATATTTTGGGTCGATCTGCGGCTGCTTTTTAAACCATTCATCTGCTGACTTCTTTGTATCAAGTGATGAATGATAATAACCGACTGCAGGTGTCCATGACGGAGTAATTTCGTTAGTTACTTCAAGATAATTGTAGATATCATCTTCATATGAAAATATGTATCTAAATTGTGCCGACTGTTTTACATCAGCTTTTGAATGAGTGTAATTATAACCATAAAGTCTAATCGAATAATGATTTTCTCTAGGTGTATTTTCACTTTGTATATCTAATTTAATAATGTTATTATCCTTATCGTGATCTATATAGGAGATCAATCTTACAGAAAAATATAGTTCCTCAAAATTGGAAATGTTATCAGGCACAATCCAACTGCTATTGTAGAGAAAAGTTGGAAGAATTGGTCTTAAATGCATATATAAAACCCTGCGTTCTTCCTCAACAGCTTTCCTAATAACAGGGCTATAATTGATAAAGCAGTCGTATTCATCATCAATAAACTCTTTATCGGTATCAACATCCTCAAATTCCTCAATATTTTCGGTGATTATCATTTTAGCAAAAGCGATAATATACTCCACCTGTTCGGAATCCAGACCCAACAGCGAAAACATTTTTGCCGTATACTGACGGGTAGTTTCCTTGTCCGAAAGATAGTTCTCCGTTAGGATAAGCATATCCACCATAAGCACTTCCGCAAGCTTTGTTCCTCTGATCCCACTTAATGTGTCGCTCAGCTCTGCCGATGTCATATTGAGCCCCTTTGAATAAAGCTCCTTCATATCGCCGGTGTAGCCTGCACTGTAGCCAACCTTATATACATAAGCAAGAGCGTCCTCTATTTCGGTATTCGTTCCGAAAATTGCAGAGAAAAGCAGTGTGAGATACTTCCGCTTTATGCCCTCATCCTGATTTTCAAGGGCATGTCCCACATACAGCCTGCTTTTTGCGTTTGCCTTTACCATTTCCATATCAACGGAAATATCGCTGTCCTTGGCGCGCGAAGCCTCTTCTATCTCGGCAATATCTGCCGAAATAGTTTTCACCTTCTGAATGACCTCTTCAAGATCCTTCTGAATTTCTGCAAGTGTTTTCATAGTAATACTCTCCTTATTTGAATAATGAATTAAGCTTGTCAAGCGCACTTTCCGAAACCGATTTTGTCTTTGTCATTCCTCCGAATGCATTATCCATGCTCCTGAATGCGGAAGCTGCCGCCGTGCCTTTGGGGTTTGTGCCGCTCATCTGTCTGCTCAATGTATCGAAGATATTTTTCTCATTTGTACCATCACCATCTGCGGCAGTGCCCATTTTATCCGAAAGAGCCTTGTAATTTCCGCTGCTGTCAATATTTTTACTTCTGCAATACTCCTCAGCGACTTTCAACGGATTTGTTCCCGATTCCAGCATTTTCGCATAGGCAACGTCCACCTCGTCCGCTTCGGGCAGCTTTATCCCGATGACCGAAGCAATGCGGCGAAGCTCCGTGAAAAACTCGCTGCGCAGCTCATTCATTCCCGTGCGGATACGCTTAAGCTCTGCAAGCCTTATGCTGCTTTCCGACGAAAGCTCCCGCAGGATATTCACAACATCATCGCTTTCCGCCAGAGTCAGCGCCTTCTTCTGACTTCCCACCCTGCGGCTTTCCTCCGAGATGCGCTCGTCGATATAATCGCGGCATTTTATGAACATCAGGCTGAAATTATATGCAAAATTGGACTCGATCACAGGCTTGTTCCAGCTTTGCAGTATTTCCATTATCCGTTTTCGGTCATACTTGTCCTCGGTGCCGTTTTTGCG
>JBJFHQ010000417.1:0-5648 GCA_051893755.1 Oscillospiraceae bacterium | reverse complement strand
ACTTCTTTGAGATTTCCTTGACGCTCATAAAAATAACTTTTCTGATAGAATCATCTGTCGGAAATACTGCTTTAGATTTTGTAAATTTTCTGACCATTCTGTGGTAACTCTCAACTGCGTTTGTTGTATATATTATCTTCCTTATCTCCTGCGGATATTCAAAGAAAACAGTCAGTTCAGACCAATTTTTATCCCAGGATTTTAAGATGTTGGGATACTTTTTATCCCATTTTTCGCGGAATTCTTCTTTTGCATATTCTGCGTCATCAAGATTGACTGCACCATAGATTTTTTTAAGGTCTGCACATACTGCTTTTCTGTCCTTGTAAGGTACGAATTTACAGCTGTTTCTTATCTGATGAACAATGCAGAGCTGATTTTTCGTTTTTGGAAATATCGCATTTATTGCATCACAAAGTCCTGTTAAATTATCGTGACAGGCGATAAAAATGTCCGTAACACCGCGGTTCTTGAGGTCTGAACATATACTTGCATAGAAGCTTGCGGACTCATTTTCGGATATCCAGGTTCCAAGGATCTCTTTTTGTCCTTCCATATTTATCCCGAGAACGGAATACACACATTTGCTGATAATTTTATTGTCTTTTCTTGAATTGAAAACTATTCCGTCAAAGAAAACTACGGGATAAATTTTGTCGAGAGGACGGTTTTGCCACTCATTTACCTCGGGAAGAATTTTGTCGGTTATTCGTGAAACAAGTCCCTGAGATATTTCTGCACCGTATATTTCTTTGAGTGTATCTTCAATGTCACGCTGGGACATTCCTTTTGCGTACATTGCCAGAATTTTTTGTTCAA
This sequence comes from Oscillospiraceae bacterium, assembly GCA_051893755.1. Classification (GTDB taxonomy): domain Bacteria; phylum Bacillota; class Clostridia; order Oscillospirales; family Ruminococcaceae; genus RGIG4694. Next base: position 4,829 of record JBJFHQ010000417.1, on the reverse strand, counting down.
TTTCGTCTGTGTGAGTCTGTCTTTTTTCAATGACCTTGGGTTCAAATTCACCGTTGCGATCACGGGGAACGGATATCTCACATTCGCCGTAATCGCTGGTAATTGTTTTCTTACCATAGCCGTTTCGGCTGTTGCCGGTATTGTTTCCGAGAGCAGAATTTTTCTCATAGCCGAGATGCTCGTCCATCTCAGCTTCAAGCATCTGCTCGATCGTTCCGGCGAATAATCTCTTTAATTTTGCCTGAATATCTCCTGTACTTTCACAATCTGCCATCAGGAGCTTTACAAGCTCCATTTCTTTTTCGCTTAAACCGTGATTTCTGTTTGCCATAATACTTACCTCCAAATTTCTTTGTGGGTATTATTGGCGTTTACACAGTTGGATATTCAGACTCGGCAAATAAGAAGAACGCTCCCTGAACGCTCAGGGAGCGTTTACTGTTTTAGGGAATCGTTCCCCCATAACCGTCATGGATGGCTCTGAGGGGCTTTTCCGTTCGTCAGAGAGCCTATCATCATTCAAGATTATTCCGCTTACGCTTCTGTTGCTCTTCTCTGCTCTGCTCCTGTCGGAGATATTCTTCTATCGTTCTCGCTGCTTCGGATAGCTCACGGGACTTCTTGTCTGCCTGACGGTATTCCGCATCTTTCTGTTTCAGCTCTTCCTGCATAGCAGTAATACGCTTTTCAAGGGTTTCAACTTTCGGTACTTCGCCTGAAGGGTAAAGCTCCAATACCTGTTTCCGTGTTTCTTGATATTCGGCAATATCGCCACTGTGTTCCTTGCGGTATTTCTTTTCCTGTCGTCCGCTGAGAGCTTTCAGTTCTTCACCGATGTGCTTGATCTCACGATATTTTTTCAGGAGTTTGAGCTTGATTTGCAAATCTTCCATCTGAGTGTTCAGGTCATTCAGCTCGGAGACAAGATGTCCACGTTTGGAAAACGCAGAAATTGCAGCCGAACGAACTTGATCCGGTTCGACACCATATTGAGTTAAAATGTTTTTTGCTATACTCGCAACTTTCATATTGCCCCTGTCGATAGCATCACGAATAAACTTATTCTCCTCTTCCTTCTTCGTGATAACTCTGACTTTAGTCTTCGGTGTGTAAATCATAACACCCTGAAACTGTGCTATGCGGTCTGCAATCTGCTTTGTTTCGTAATACCAGCCCAGCGTTTTCGCCCTCGTGAATTTTGCACGGGGGTTATTCTCTTTCTGTTCTGCAAGCATAAATTTCAGGTCAATCTTATGGTCGGGATTATATTCAACAAGTATTCCGTAATCGGCACATTTCGCAAGGAAGTCATTGAAGTCCTCGCTGACCTTGACAACCTGATCTATCGCATATTTCAGTTTTGCTTTCCACGATAAGCCCTGACGGTTCATATCCCATTCCCAATGACTCTTGCCTTTCGTCCGTTCGGGGTGGTCGATCACAAAAAGATGATGTCGCTTGCATACGCTGTCCGTGATGTCCATGAGTTTCTTGAATGAGCGTTCCTGCCGTGTGGTGTGACGGTTTTCATGTGTTTCAAAAGTCCTGCCGTCTATGCAGTTGGTATTATTGAAAACAACGTGCAGATGTGTATGCTCCTTGTCGATATGGCAAGCCATAAAATACTGATACTCGCCTTTGAGAAACTGCTCGCATATCTCCTGACCGAGTTGCAATGCTCGTTCGGGAAGAATTTCCCCAGGTTTGAAACTGACAATTAAGTGCTGGGCAAGAACGGTACTCCTGCCTGTACCGTTTGCCCGTATTTCTTCATAGTCACGATGAGCCTGTTCAGGAATTGAGCTGCACCCTTGTGTTACAATCAGTCTGCCGTTATCCGTCTTTTCGGGATTTGCGATGTATTTTAGTGCTGCAAGCTCATAAGCTGAGATTGAAAAAATCTTAGTGGTTGCCAGAGCTGATCCACCCCTTTCCTGATCTCGGCAATATCATCGGCGTAAACACCGCCGCCGCTGTTTGCCCGGACAGCGATCTGATTGATATTGTTGGAAATGGTTCTCGCAAGTTTCAGAAGGTCTTTCAGCTCATTCTCGTTGAACTGAACGATGTATCCCTGAAAGATCATCTTCCTGAAAAAGTCGCTTCTCGACTTCATTCCGCTGTTACGGAATTTGCGGTTGAAGGCTTCGTATTCTTCGTCACTTAGCCTGACCTGAATACTGTGTTTTCTCTTTGTTTCACCTTTCAATATCTGTGTTTCCTTTCTCTTTTTTATTTCGGGGTCTTAGGGGCGGAAGCCCTCTAACAAGCGGTGCATTGTTTCACTCAAATCTGTGATTTGTAGTGCAACTATGCCGAGCTTGCGATTTGAAATAGCCCCTGCGGGGCTATTTTTTCATACGAGCCTGTCGGCTCTGCTGTTTTCCTCTCTTCCGTGTGAGGAATTGGAGCATCAGCGACTATATTTCTCTGTATCGCTTTTTGCTCGATAGGCTCTCCGCCGATCCCTAAAAATATAATACTGGAAAAATCAGAAATAATCAAGATAGGCGTTTTTCAGCTTTCGTCAAAATGACCACATTCATTTTTCTGCGAAATTGCGTAATTTTTATTTTTAAATATTCAAAATTCCCCGGTCTTTTATTAACAAATTGCGAACAAAAGATTGTGCGCAATGCGGATTGTTTTTTCATAGAAGTGTGCGCTATAATGAAATCATAGCAGTCAGGATTTCAAAAACTGCTTAGAACAGAAATAGAAAGGTTGTGTTTTTGAATAGGCTTATATACAGAAAAAAGAGATCAGCTCATTGGGAAAATCAAGGTTATGGAAAAGCGTATCGCAAGTGATACGGCAAAGAAGAAGTCGATGGAAGAGAAGCTGAAAGATGTTACCCGTCTTGCGATGGCAGAGGAATACAACTGCAAGCCCAGGGAGCTTGATGAGATCATCAGCTCGGAGCATAGACTGTTGCAGAAACTTCGTGCGAGTGGTCTGTCGGATTCCGAGTTGCTTGAAATGGTCGGCGTAACTGTTGGCGATAACGGCAACACTCCTCTTGACGAGAACAGCAAGAACGGCGATGACGTCAGGGATAGTACCGAGGAAGATGACGAGATCACATTTTACGGAAAGCCCGTCACCGACTACGACTAAAATGCCTTGACGGTCACAATGCATTTTCCCCGTAAGCACGGGAACGATTTTATAGGATACAGACAGCAGGAAGATATAAAGAATGGAACGAGCTGTCGGAAAGGATAGTGTAGAACGAACAACATTACATCTACCGTAGATAGAGAGAAGGTAGTTGAGCTGCACACGGCTTCGGGTATTCGGGTGACTTATAGTTCTCCTGATAATGTGCCTGAAACAATTCGCCGTCAGAAGCTCAACAGGATGTACGATATTCTGAGTAGTGCAGAGCGCAGCGATTCAGAACAGAACAAAAATGAATAATAGTGCATATCGCTAAAAATCATAATTACACGGTAAATTCTGTGTGATGGACTTGCAATTTAAGCCGATGTGCGCTATGATATAGATGTGCGTAAATCGGCTTTCATTGCTTTATGGAGGTCGATAAAATGAAAACAATAACTAACGGGAAAGGGCTGACAGCAATCTATGTCCGCCGTTCCGTAAGCGACAGCTATAAGGGCAATAATTCGCTGTCGATAAATGCCCAGAAGGAGGAATGTATCAGGTTCGTAGGCGATGAACCTTACCGTATCTATTGTGACGACGGCAAGAGTGGAAAGGATGTCACACATCGTCCTGCTTTCATGCAGATGATGACAGATGCCCGTAACGGTGAGATCAGCCGTATCGTGGTGAAGAAGTATGACCGTTTCAGCAGAAACATGAGAGAGTATCTGAATATCACGGACGAGCTTGACCGCTATGGCGTTTCCGTTTATTCTCTGTCTGAGCCTTTCAATACCAGCACAAAAGAAGGGCGTATGATGAGAAACAATCTGCTTAACTTTGCAGAGTTTGAGCGTGAAACGATTGCCGCCAGAGTTGCAGATGCCTACAATACCAAAGCCCGTGAAACAGGATTTTATCAGGGCGGTAAAATGTATTATGGCTATGATTCTGAGCGTAGAAAAGTAAACGGTAAGACAGGCTCGGTTCTTATTCCCTCGGAACAGGCTGAGTCGGTGCGTATTGCGTTTCAGATGTATCAAAACCCTGATTGTTCTCTGAAAGACATTATTGAATATTTCCAGGATAACGATATTGTCACAAGGAGAACAGGCAATTACAAGTCAAAAGGGCGTATCAATCAAAGTCATGTTTCTCTTATTTTGGAGAGTCCTTTATATGTGAGAGCCGACAAAGATGTATATGCTTATTTTCAGTCTATGGGTTACGAGATCATTGATGAAATTGAAGCCTATGACGGCATTCACGGCGTGTTCTCGCACAAAGATAATGAGGGCAAGACCTATGTGAAAATTGGCTATCATGAGGGACTGGTTGATTCAAAAACATGGCTTACCGTTCAGGATAAAAAAGCCCATAACAAGAAGTTCCCGAATAACGGTAAGGCGAAAAGCTCTTGGCTTGCAGGATTGCTGAAATGTTCTCACTGCGGTTACAGTATTCAGCTTAACATTCAGCATAACAAAACAGGAACGAGAACTTGGAAATATCTGATTGATTTCGGTTTCTCTACTCTCAACGGCTGCAAACGGCGTACTCTGAAAACAAAACTCGATGACGTAGAGGAAGCTGTCTACATGGCTATGTGTAATAAAATTAAAAGCCTTGAGGTCACAAGGCACGAGGATAACGCTCCCGATGCCGAAATGGAATCCCTCAAAGCTGAGATACTGAAATACGATGATGATATTCACAAGCTG
>JBJFHQ010000416.1:0-5651 GCA_051893755.1 Oscillospiraceae bacterium | reverse complement strand
GGCATCTACATCTGCGGCAAGGTATTCAAGTGGATAAAGAAGATGGGCGGCCTTGAGGCTATGAAGGCTCACAACGAAAAGAAGGCTAAGATACTCTACGATTATCTCGACAGCAGCAAGCTGTTCAAGGGCACAGTAAATCCCGCAGACCGTTCCCTCATGAACGTTCCCTTCGTAACAGGAAACGAGGAGCTTGACGCTAAGTTCGTCAAGGAGGCTAAGGAAGCAGGCTTCGAGAACCTTAAGGGTCACAGAACAGTGGGCGGCATGAGAGCTTCCATCTACAATGCTATGCCTATCGAGGGCGTTGAGAAGCTGGTCGCATTCATGGGCGAATTTGAAAAGGCTAACAGCTGATAACCGATAACATTAAGATAAGCACTAAACATCTAACGAAAGAGGTAAATTGAAATGTACAATATTCAGACTCTCAATAAGATCTCTCCTTTGGGAACAGATCTTTTCGACAGAGCAAAGTATACCGTTGCAGACGCTCCCGAGAATCCCGATGCTATCATGGTCCGCTCTGCGGCTATGCACGATATGCAGTTCGGAGATAACCTCCTCGCTATCGGCAGAGCAGGCGCAGGTACAAACAATATCCCCGTTGACAAGTGCGCCGAAGAGGGAATCGTTGTTTTCAACACTCCCGGAGCTAACGCTAATGCTGTTAAGGAGCTCGTTATCACGGCTCTCCTTATCTCCTCCAGAAAGGTACCCGCTGCTATGAAGTGGGCTGACGGTCTTAAGGGCAACGGCGCTGAGGTCGGCAAAATGGTGGAAAAGGGCAAGAGCCAGTTCGCAGGTCCCGAGATATTCGGAAAGACTCTCGGCATCATCGGTCTGGGCGCTATCGGTATCCTCGTTGCTAATGCAGCTGTTGCTCTCGGCATGAAGGTAGTGGGCTACGACCCTTACCTCTCCGTTAATACCGCTGTAAAGCTTGACCCCACTGTCAAGACTGTTGCAGACAAGAACGAGATATTCAAGCAGGCAGACTACATCACTATTCACGTTCCCTTCAATCCCGAGACCAAGGGCACAGTTAATGCAGATACTCTCGCACTCTGCAAGGACGGCGTAAGAATAATCAACCTCGCAAGAGGCGAGCTGGTGGACAATGCGGCTATCATCGCAGCTCTCGGCAGCGGAAAGGCAGCAGCATATGTTACCGACTTCCCCAATGATGAGATCCTCGGTGTTGAGGGCGTTATCGCACTTCCTCATCTGGGCGCTTCCACTCCCGAGGCGGAGGACAACTGCGCTGTTATGGCTGCTAAGGAGCTTATCGACTACATCGAGAACGGCAACATCACCAACAGTGTAAACTATCCCAACGCTTCCATGAACGCAGAGGGCACAAAGGTATGCGTTCTTCACAAGAATATCCCCAATATGCTTTCTCAGCTGACCTCCGTTCTGGGCGGCGAGGGCATCAATATCGACAACATGGTGAACGCTTCCAAGAAGGACTATGCGTATACCCTTATCGACGCTTCCAAGGACGTTTCCGACAGCATGGCTGCTAAGCTTGCTGCTGTGGATGGCGTTATCAAGGTAAGAGTTATCGCTAAGTAATTTAAAATGACAATTTAAGGCAAGGGAGCCTGTTCGGTATAGAGCAGGCTCCTTTCGGAAAGGAACATAAATATGAGCAATCAGTATTTCGATCAGACGGACGTTCAGGAACATAAGGGTCTGGGTATTCTTATGGCTGTCATATCTGTGCTGTTTTTCATTCCCTGTATCGCGGGGAATCTGAAAAATTCATCATATCTTCGCTTCAGAGCAAATCAGTCCTGTCTGGTATTTCTGTTCGGTGCTGTAAGCAGTCTTATCGGGACTATCCTCGGGAAGATACCTCTTCTCGGCTGGCTGGTCGGAGGTATTGTGGGCTGGGTACTCGGCATAGTATCTCTTATCCTTATCATATGGAACATCGTAAACGCTGCAACAGAGGACACACAGGGTAAGCCCCTGCCTGTTATCGGTACTATTGAAATAATCAAGTGACGAAAAGCATCAATGCGGACAGTTTTGCTTTATGTGAAAAACTGTCCGCATTTGCGATAAATAAATGGAGAGAAAATAAATGTACAAATGTTATGATAACCGCGAGCTTAGCTGGCTGAAATTCAATGAAAGAGTTATGGAGGAGGCAAGGGACAGCTCTGTTCCTCTGGGCGAAAGACTGCTTTTCGCTTCCATATATCAGACCAATCTGGACGAGTTCTTTATGATAAGAGTGGGCTCCCTTTATGACCAGACCCTCGTCAATTCCGAGGACAAGGAAAATAAGACGGGCATGACCGCAGGCGAACAGCTTGACGAGATATACAAGCGCGTCGGCGAGCTTATCCCCGACAGAGACAATACCTATCGGGGCATAATGGAGGCACTCTCCGAATATGATATTGAACAGGTGGATTTCAGCAACCTTTCACGGGACGAGGAGGACTATCTTTCCGTATATTTTGATACCGAGATACGTCCGCTCATAAGCCCGCAGGTGGTGGACAAGCGGCACCCCTTCCCCTTCCTTGCAAACAAGGCAGTTTATATCGCCGCTCACCTTGAAGCGAAAAACTCCGTGAAAATGGGACTTATCGCCGCAAGCGGAAGCTTTTCAAGACTTATTTTTCTCCCCGCTAAGACAAAGATACGCTTTATGCTGGCAGAGGACCTTATCCTCCACTATGCAAGTCAGGTTTTTGAAAATTACAACGTCATCTCAAAGGGAATTATACGCGTGACCAGAAACGCCGATATCAACATGGAGGAGGCTCTCTATGACCACGATGTGGACCTCCGCGATGTTATGGAGGAGCTGCTGAAAAAGCGCAAGAAGCTCTCTCCCGTAAGGCTGGAGGTCTCCAAGGAGCTGGGATACGACGCTATCGAATTTCTCTGCAATAAGCTGGAGCTGCGCTCAAATCAGGTGTTCCGCTCCGAAACTCCCGATGATCTGTCCTTTATCTTCCCGCTGAGGGGGGCTATCCAGATAAAATATCCCGACCTGTTCTACAAGCCTGCCCGTCCGCAGGACAGCCCCGATTTCGACAAGAATCAGAAGATCATTCCACAGATATTAAAGCACGACCTTATGCTGTCCTTCCCCTATGAGAGCATCAAGCCATTTATCGCGCTGCTCAACGAAGCGGCAAATGACCCTGCAGTGGCTTCCATAAAGATAACACTTTATCGTGTGGCTTCCAACTCAAAGATAGTCGAGGCTCTTATCAATGCTGCCGAAAACGGCAAGGAGGTCTTTGTTCTCGTTGAGCTGCGTGCCCGCTTCGACGAGGAAAACAATATCGGCTGGTCAAAGCGTCTCGAGGACGCGGGCTGTACGGTAATATACGGTCCTCATAATCTTAAGGTGCACTCAAAGCTGCTGCTTATCACGAGAAAAGCAGGCGGTCAGCTGCAGTATATCACTCAGATAGGCACGGGCAACTACAACGAAAAGACCTCTGCACTTTATACCGACCTCTCTCTTATGACCGCCGACATGAACATCGGCGCGGAAGCAGGCACCGTTTTCAATGCCCTTTCTATCGGGACTCTTGTTGAAAATACACGTCATCTTCTTGTTGCGCCTTTGAGCCTCCAGAACAAGATAATCGAAATGATAGACTTTGAGATAGCTGCGGCAAGGCGCGGAGAAAACGCATACATCGGACTTAAGCTCAATTCCCTTACCGATAAGATACTTATGGACAAGCTTATCGAGGCTTCCAATGCAGGCGTTAAGGTCGAAATGGTGATACGCGGCATATGCTGTCTGGTGGCAGGGATAAAGGGCTATACCGAAAACATCACCGTCAGGAGCATCGTGGGAAGATATCTTGAACATTCACGTATCTACATCTTCGGACGGGGCGAAAGAACTAAGCTTTACATCTCATCGGCGGACTTTATGACAAGAAATACTCTCCGCAGAGTGGAGGTGGCTGCTCCCGTGAACGACCCCGTTATCAAAAAGCGTATACTGAACATTTTTGATATAATGCTGGCGGATAACGTAAAATCAAGACTCCAGCTGCCCGACGGAAAGTACGTATACCGCAGCGAGGCAGACCCCAAGGCTGCTGCTGCCGAGAAGCTAAGCTGTCAGGAATACTTCATCGAAGAGGCGTACAGGCGCGCCGAGGAAAGCAAAACAAAGAAGCCTGTTAAAGTAACTGTGAGAAAAATCAAGAAAAGTAAATGTCAGTGAATCGGATAACAGCCGATAGCTGATCTCTATTGGAGGAAACATAATATAATGGAATATGCTGCCATAGTTGTTCTGTTGGTATTTTCAGCCTTTTTTTCGGCGTCGGAAACAACATTCTCGACGGTAAACAAAATAAGGCTCAAGGCATATGCGGACAACGGCGACAAAAGAGCTGCACGAGCGCTGAAAATTGCAGAAAAATATGACAAAGCGCTCACAACTATCCTTATCGGAAACAATATTGTCAATATCCTTTCGTCCTCGCTGGCGACCATTATCTTTACACGGCTTTTCGGCGACGGAGGAGTCGGTGTCTCCACTGTGATAATGACCGTGCTGGTGCTTATCTTCGGAGAGATACTCCCCAAGACCATCGCCAAGGAAAATGCCGAGAAAATGGCGCTGTCCATGGGCGGACTGCTGAACTTTCTTATCATTCTGTTTACCCCGCTGTCGGCGATGTTCATGGTGCTGAAAAATGCGGTGTCAAAGCTGTACAGCAAGGGAAGCTCCCCAAGCGTTACCGAGGACGAGCTGAAATACATCATCAACGAGATCGAAGAAGAGGGCGTGCTCGAAGAGCAGGAAAGCGACCTTGTGCGCAGTGCTCTTGATTTTGACGAAAAGACCGTGGAACAGATACTCGTGCCTCGTGTTAAGGTGTGCGCTGTCGAAAAGGACGCGAGCATTCAGGAGATACGGGAAAAATTCCTGTCGGAAAACTACTCCAGAATGCCCGTTTACGAGGAAAATCTCGACAATATCATAGGAATTATCAATGAGAAAGACTTTTTCCGCCTTATTTCGGAGGAAGAATCTCCCGGCAGCATCGGGAATATAATCCAGAAGGCACTGCATTTCACCGAGTTTATGACCATATCCGAAGCATTCCGCGAGATGCAGAGCCAGAAGCAGCACATCGCTGTTATCAACGACCAGTACGGCGGCACCAGCGGCATTATCACCATGGAGGACATCATCGAGGAGCTTGTGGGCGATATCTACGACGAAAGCGACGAGGTGGACCATTCCTTTGTGGATATGGGCGGCTCATGGTACGAGGTGGACGCTTCATTGAACCTGTGGGATATGGAGGATAAAATGGATATCCCCCGCAGTCTGATAGAGAGTGACAGCAACACGGCAGGCGGCTGGGCGCTGGAGCTTTTCGGGCGTATCCCCGAAGCGGGTGAGGAAGTCAAGAGCGGCATTTTCACAGTAAAGGTAATGTCGGCGGACGAGAGCCATATTGAGCGGCTGCTGATAAAGGTTGAAAAGCCGGAAGAAGTGAATAGTGAAAAGTGAAGAGTGAATAGTGAATAGTTAATAGTGAAGGTTCGAGGCTGCGAGTAACCGCAAATGAGCAGTAACCCATCCATAAAAAGTTCGCCAGCCTTTCAAGGCTGCAGGTTTCCAAAGGGCGGCGCCCTTT
>JBJFHQ010000415.1:0-5775 GCA_051893755.1 Oscillospiraceae bacterium | reverse complement strand
TAAGAGGTCTTTTTTCTACTGTCCGTTTTTTCTGGACTTGTGCACGCTCCCGGTCGCCTTTTCTGACTTTTGAGTCCGGCTGATCCTGCCGCCGATTTATCTCACGGTCTGCTTTTCGGATGCGTTATTATAAATAACGTACCAGTTCACTTCTGACGCTGTCCATTCTATCGTCTGAAATGCCGAAGTTCATTTCCTTGTAGCTCCAGACAGCACGGGAAATATCAAGTTTGTCAAAGGCGGTATTTATCGCCCTGAACCATTTCACAGCATCTTCGGGCTTGGCATTTTCGATAACGCCGTATTCTCCGCAGTAGAGAACCGTGCCGTTTTTCTTTGCAGCTTCATATGCGCGGCGGAATCTTTCAGCGAAAAATTCGGGAGTCACGGGAGGCTCGCACTCATCGAAGCCCATACGGAAAGCAGTGTCCATGCCCTCGTACCAGTATGCGCCCTGATGTGTGAAGTTCATCGGGTCGTAGCAGTGGAAGTTGTATACCACCTTGTCGTCATAGGGAGCGTCAAGGTCGGGCACAGCGTCGGGACTGTTCTGCCAGTAGCCGCCTACCAGTATCACCGTATCGGGAGCATATTTTCTGATACGCTCGATACAGTTACGGACTATCCCGTTCCATATGGGACCATAGCTTTGCTCGGTGACCTCGTTCAAAAGCTCAAAGGCAATGGTCCCGTCGCTTACGGCATAGCGCTCTGCCAGCTTCTCCCACAGCCTGTAAAACCGCTCCCACAGCAGCGGGCTTTCAAAGAAGCCGTTTTCATTTTCGCCCTTGTCAAAGGAGTAGCCTGCGGTCTTGTGCAGGTCGATGATGATATTAAGTCCTGCGTTTCTGCACCATTTCACAGCATTGTCGATATAGGAAAAGCCCTTTTCGATATAATTGCCCTTTTCGTCCTCAAGAAGCTCGTAATCAATGGGGAGACGAACGTGGTCTGCCATCCATGAGGATATATTCTTGATGTCCCCCTCGGTGATGAAGCTGTCGTAATGCTCGTAGGTATGCTCGCACTGGGAGAGCCAGCCTCCGAGATTAACTCCTTTTTTATAGCCTGCAAAATTATTCATGCTATTATCCTTTCGGTTTTAGAATTTTTCTTCTATCTGCTGATTGAGCTCGTCCACTGTCTGCTGGGTAAGTCCGATCATATTTTCTCTTGTCACCGACCAGTCTGAGCCGTTGAAGGAAGCCTGCTTCAGACCGTCATCAACGATAGCTGCAACGTCGGAGGGGAGTCCCATATGTAAGCTTACCACAGGATTTGCATCGGTCATTTCTCTTACGGTGTGCCACATATCGAACATCTCATCAGTCCAGCCGTAATCCTCGCGGTACTGCTTTTCGGTGATAGCCAGTGCGCTCTCGTCCTTTTCTGCGATGAGCTTGCACTTGATGAAGGCTGCTGCGCCCTCGGGATTAAGCGCCCCCTTGCAGAGAGCATATGCGTCCATATTTGCGGGGAGATAATACTTGTCAGCTTCGGGGTCCTTCGGCATGGGAACGAACATGATCTCATCGGGCTTGCCGAACTTGGAGAGGTCTGCTTCCCACAGCGCCCACGTTGCGCAGGGCCAGAACAGAGTCTTGCCCTCGCTTATCCTCTGGGGCTGCTCGGTCCAGTCGTATTCCGCCTTGGGAAGAGGAAGATCGTCCTTTTTCAGATTATACATGAAGTTTTCTGCACGTTCTACCTCTGCGCTTGCGAGGTTGTTCTTAACAAGACCGTTTTCCATGCTTATGGGAGCAACGCCTGTTGTAAGTATGAACTGGGTCTCGAAGTACCAGCTGTCATATGCGAACTTGTCGTCGTCGCGGTCACAGTATTCAAGGCACATTTCTCTGAAGGTATCCCATGTCCAGTTGCCCTCGGCAAGAAGCTCCGCAGGGTCTGCAAGACCGTTTTCCTCAATGGTCTTTTTGTTGTATATCATAAGACACTTGGAGTCGGTGGCAACGGGAGCAACATAGTGCTTTCCTCCGAGAACATGGGCTTCTGCAAGCTTTTTAGTACCTTCCGTCCACAGGTCGCTGTCAAAATCAAGATAGTCGTCAAAGGGCTGGAACATTCCGTCAACTACCTTGCCGGGGAAGGTGTCAAATTCCTGCGCAGGGAACAGGTCGGGAGATGTGCCGCCGAGAACATTTGTGGAAAGGTCGCTGTAGCGGTTCTCCCATGTGGTGGGTATCCACTCCACGCTTCCGCCGTATTTGGACTCGAAAAGCTCCAGTGCGAACATTTTTGGCTTGCCCTTGTCGGGGTTGATGTCGTAGGTAGCGAGCCATCTTATCTTGCCGTTTTCAAGCTTTTCGTCCTCGCCGATGTCAACTTCCGCAACGGCTGCCTTGTCCTCCTCGTCAAGCTCCTTGGGAGCGGTTGTCGCCGAGGTCTCGGTGGGAGCTTCGGTCACGGACTGCTCGGAGCCGCTTCCGCAGGCTGTCATTGAGCCGATAAGTGCGAGAGCTGCTGCAAAGGCTATTGATCTTTTTACGTTTTTCATAATATCTTCTCCTTACATGATGATGTGTTTGCCGTGTTATTGTACTTATAATTTACCATACCACGCAGGAGTTTTATATTAATTTTTTGCTATTTATATCAAAATTTTGTTGCTATTTTAAAAAATATGATGTATAATGTGATAAAGGAGATGATACCATGCCCCAATCGGAAAAGGAGCTTACCTATAAAGCCTTTCTGAACAGAGAATATGCTTTCAGACATTCTCCCTTTGAGAAGGAGTTTGAGTTTTACGACTGCGTGAAAAGCGGCGATACCGAGGGAGTTAAGCGGCTTATGACCCCGTTGGGCAGCAGCGGTACAGGTGTGCTGTCCGAGGACCCTATGCGCAATCTGAGATATCATTTTATTGTGACCGTTGCCATGATAACCCGCTTCTGCGTGGAGGGCGGCATGGAAATGGAAAGCGCATACACTCTCAGCGATCTGTATATTTTGAAGGCAGATAAATGCACATCGCCCGAGGAAATACATGCTTTGCACAGTGAGGCTGTCATGGACTTTACCGTGCAGATGAACAGGATAGCTCATGGGACAATATACTCAAAGCCCGTCATAATGACCATGGATTACATATATGATAATCTTCATTCAAAGATCTCCGAAAAGGATATAGCTGACCATGTATCGCTGAGTGTGTCCTATCTGTCGAGGCTTTTCCGCAGGGAGGTTGGCGTTACCGTAAGCACATATATAGCCGTAAAGCGTGTGGAAACGGCGCAGAATATGCTGAAATATTCCGATTATTCTCCGCTTGACATCGGGAATTATCTTGCATTCAATTCCCACAGCCACTTTATCAGCACCTTTAAAAAATATACGGGAATGACTCCCAATGAATTTCGCAGGAAATATTATCGCTCAAACTGGGGAGATGAAACTCATAAAAAGGCAAAAAAATGATATAAATATCAAGATATTGATATACAGCTTTTTTGAATGGGAGTATACTATGTAAAAAGATGATATTAGTTCGGAGGGATCATTATGGATAACAGAAAAATCATTGCTTTATTTCTTGCGGCTGCTTCATGTGCGGCGGTGTTCTGCTCCTGCGGAGATAAGTCCGAAGAGCCGCAGGTGACAGAAGTTACTTCATCGGCAAACAGCGAAGATATCTCGGACATCACCTTTGCAAACGGCAGCTCATCATTGTTCGAGCCCGCAGACGGCTGGTGCAACGGCAGCATGTTCAACGTTACATGGCGCAAGGAAAACTGCACCTTCGAGAACGGAAGAATGCAGCTTATCATCGACAAAGACGCAAAGGCAGGGACAGTTCCCTATTCGGGAGGGGAGTACCGCTCAAAGGATTTTTATGGCTATGGCCGCTATGAGGTCAGCATGAAGGCTATCAAAAACGACGGAGTTGTGTCCTCATTCTTTACATATACGGGGCCTTCTGACAACAATCCATGGGACGAGATAGACATTGAGATACTCGGAAAGGATACCACTAAGGTGCAGTTCAACTACTTCACAAACGGTGTGGGAAACCATGAATATCTGTACGAGCTGGGCTTTGATTCCTCGGAGGATTTTCACAGCTATGCCTTTGAATGGCGCAGGGACAGCATCTCATGGTTTGTGGACGGCGAGGAGGTGTATTCCGTTTCGGAGAATATCCCCGTGACCGAAAGCAAGATAATGATGAACGCATGGTGCGGCACGGGAGTGGACGGCTGGCTGAATGCCTTTGATGACAGCAGGCTTCCTCTCACTGCCGAATATGAAAGAATATCCTTCACTCCATTTGATGAATAACATGACAAAAAATGAGCGTGAGTTTTTCACCCACGCTCCCGTAATAAATTCTGTTTATGGTATCGCTTCATTTATTTTTCCATATTCATATATTAAGCATAAAGCTATGCAGGCTCCTCTGCGCAGCTTTATGCTTACTTTAACTTTATGTTATCTGAGCTCTTTCGCCGACAACAGACGCAAAAGAAGCGTCGCAGATCAGCTCGTCGGAATCGGCGTCATACACTGTGCCCACAAAATAGAGAGCGTCTCCCTTATGGATAGCGGTATCGGTAAAGTCAATATTTCCGCTGCCCTTAAGAATGGAGGAGGTGTTCTCGGAGATGCTGTCGGTAACATTGCTCCCGTTTAAGAAAATGTTTGTAAAGACATAGTACACGTCCTTTTCAAACCGATGGGAGATGTTATAATACACACGTGTTTCCTCATCGGAATCGGTAAGAGCGATGCTTATGCTTTCGGGAATGCCGACAAATTCTTCGGTCTCCGACATATCGTAGCCTATCTGCTCAGCTACGGGTATCACGCCGTAGATGCCGCACTGCGAGTTTCCCGCTGCGATGGGCATTATCATAAGCTGACCGTCCTGCTCGGAGCAGTAGCCTAAATATTCGACCTCGGTGCAGGTGCTGACGTATCTGTCTGCTGTAGAAATATCGGAATTTTCGGCACTGCCGAGGATAACTGCATATTCTGTGCCTTCCTCGTCCTCACAGCTGAAGGCGAACATATCGCCCGACGATGACTGTGCGGGAAGCACTCCGCTGCAGTGAGGAACGGCAAAATGAAATAATGTATCGGACAGCTCGTCCTTTTCCATTATTTCCTTTACGCTTTCAAGGGAAAGCTCTGCAGTCGAGATATCGTCGGAGAGGTTCATCATTGCCTCATCCATATCATCGGCTATCCTGCCTGTTTTATAGTCTGCGCCTTCAAAAACCGAAAAAAAATCCTCCGAATCGGGGGTATCTTCTTCTGCGGAGGTCTGCGTGACCTCTTCTTCCGTCACTTCGGGAGCGGAGGTCTCCGAAACAGCTTCCGTTGTCACGGAGACTGTCTCTTCCGCCGTTTCCCTGTGGGGAGGCTCTTCGGATATTTCCGTGCACCCGCACAGGAGCATTGCCGCAGCCGCAGCAATTACAATTTTTCTTTTCATTTATATCTCCGTTTTGCTGAAAGTTTTGCTGAAATTTTCTTTTGTTTTATATCTATACTTTAATTATAAAACGCAATTTTCCTTTTGTCAATAGAATTTTGATTTTGTATCGGAGTTGTAATTATTTACATAAATGTTCGGCTAATATCCGGAAGCAGCTATATTGTCCTGCATAAGATAAATAGTGTGACAAAGGAGCTTAGCTTCTGCAGATACGCTGTTATTGATTTGTTAATTATAATGTTACAATTAATTAACACTCGCACCGTTAAAACCGATGTAAAAAAGTCCTGCAAAAGCTTGAAAAATAAAAATATATG
>JBJFHQ010000414.1:0-5777 GCA_051893755.1 Oscillospiraceae bacterium | reverse complement strand
CGACAGTCCTTTTGTTCGCTTTTTATAAATTATTTTTAGGAAATTTCACTGTTATTGAGGTACCAACGTCCTGCCTGCTCTTTACGGAGACTTCGCCGCCCAGCCGCATCACTGCGTGCTTGACTATGGATAATCCCAGTCCCGTGCCGCCCCGCTCCTTTGAGCGGCTCTTGTCTGCGCGGTAGAAGCGCTCGAATATCCGTCCCAGGTCCTCCTCGGGGATACCGATGCCCGTATCGGACACTACCAGCACTGCATGATCTCCGCAGTCCTTGATGCTGATATCCACCGAACCGCCCACCTTATTGTATTTCACCGCATTGTCGATAAGATTATAGATTATCTCGCCGCAGAGCCGTGCCGAGGAATATATTACCGCGTCGTCCCCAGAAAGCGTTATAGCTACGTTTTTCTTCTCGGCGGCGTCTGTCAGGATATTGATATTGTCCGCAGCACAGCTCTTAAGATCAACTGTTTCAAGAACCTGCTCCTGTTGCTCCTCCAGCCTCGACAGACGGATTATATCGTCGATAAGTGTGACCAGCCGCGCCGACTCGGAGCGTATCCGTCCCAAGAATTTCGGAACGTCTGCCTGCTTTACCAGCCCGTTTTCCAGCAGCTCCGCACTGCCCATGATACTCTGCAGCGGCGTTTTCAGCTCATGGGACACGTTTGCCGTAAACTCGCGGCGCTCCTGCTCGCCGGTTATCCTTTCGGTTACGTCGAATATCAGCATGACAAGCCCCGAGCCCTCTTCGCCGCTTATCTTCGTGATGTCCAGCTGATATTTCCTGCCGCCACGATCAATGATGCTCTCACCATGACCGCATTCTCCCGCCTTTTCGGCAGTCTCGGAGATATCACGGCTTCGGTCAACTTCAAGGAAATTTCGTCCCGCAGCGCTGTCGTCTGCACCGAATATCTTCTGCGCCGCAGGATTTATGCTGAGGATAACTCCGCTGCCGCTCAGAAGAACAAGTCCCTCGTTCATGGAGCCTGTTATCGTTTCAAACTCAGTCCTGCGGCGATTTAATTCCTCGAGCTGCTCGTTTATCTTTCTGTGCTGACTTTCCAGCCGTTTCAGAATGGGAGTTATCTCCTCATAGCAGTCGCCTTCAGAGGGATTATCGGGGTCTATCTCCAGCAGCGGCTTGACGATGTGCTTTGACAGCCGATTCGCCAGAAGCGCGGCAATGATCATTGCTATCAGCAGCACCACAAGTATGGGACGCAGCATGCTTATCGAAATGGTCAGCATGGTATAATACTCGGAGCTTATCCGAAGCACTGTGCCGTCCTTAAGACGCTTTGCTGCATATACTGTCCGCTCGGAAAGAGTTGTCGAATATCTGGTGCTTTCACCGTAGCCGTTTTTCAGCGCGTCGATTATCTCGGGACGGTCTCCATGATTTTCGAGCTCCCCCGCCCTGTCGGCAGAGTCGAACAGAACATTTCCTTCGCTGTCCACCCAAGTAATACGATATTCTCCGAAATCAAGCTCCGAAAAATAATCCTCCCCCGCATATTCCACTCCTGCGGAGGCAAGCTCCAGCTGTTCGGAAAGGTCGTTTTTCTGAACCGCCGTGAAATACTGATAAAGGACCCCCATAATTATAATAACGGAAGCCGCAAACACAGCTATCGCCACCGCCATTACCGATCTGAATATTTTCCCCTTCACCTTTCTGAACACCTCACTTTTTCGGTTTACTGTTAAGGCAATACCGCACAAAGCTTGTGCGCAAGATGCGCAGTCAGATTTTTCGTCAGATTGCATAGAAATTTCGCAGGCAGGCTGACGACTGTCATTAGCCTGCGGGCAGAAAATTTCTGTGCAAGATAACGGAAAATATGCAAGCAGATTGCGTGCAAAGCCGAGTGGCGTGCTTTGTGCGGTGTTGCCTTTACTGTCAGCTGTTTTCTATCTTGTAGCCCACTCCGCGGACCGTCTGTATCTGCTCGCCGCTTTCGCCCAGCTTTGAACGCAGAGTACGGATATGTACATCTACGGTACGGGTCTCGCCGTCGTAGTCGAAGCCCCAGATGTCCGAAAGCAGCTGGTCTCTTGTGAATACGAGACCCTTATGGCTCATAAGCGTGCGCAGCAGCTCATACTCCTTTAAGGTGAGCTCCACGGGCTGCCCGCTGCGGGTGACGGTATGACGCTTTTCGTCAAGCTCCAAGTCTCCCGAACGGAGCACTCCCGATTCGGATGCCTTTCCTCCGCTGCGGCGAAGCACAGCCTTTACCCGTGCTGTCATCTCCATCATTCCGAAGGGCTTTACAAGATAATCGTCTGCGCCAAGGTCAAGACTTTTTACCTTATCGTACTCCATTCCCTTGGCAGTCGCCATTATCACGGGGATATCCTCGGTCCTGCTGTCTGCGCGGAGACGCTTTAATATCTCCGTGCCGTCCATGTCGGGCAGCATTATATCAAGCAGTATCAGGTCAGGCTTGCTGCACGACAAAGCGGCGAAAAGCTCTCTGCCCTCGCAGAAGCCCTCCGCCTCGAAGCCTGTTGATTTTAACGTATAGATCTCAATTTCACGAATGCTTTCATCGTCCTCTACGCACCATATCATCGATCATTTCTCCTTTATGGACTCCCGTTACCGAAAATTCCACCCATTCGGCGATATTAACGGCATGGTCGCCGATTCGTTCAAAATATTTCGCGGTCATCATAAGATCGACGGCATATTCTCCCGTCTGTGGGTCTGCGGAGATCATATCGGTCACAGCCTGCTTTACCTTGATGAAAAGCTTATCCATGACATCGTCGTAGCCTATTACAGCTCCTGCCATTTCAACGTCCCGCTTTACAAAAGCGTCTACGCTGTCGGTGACCATTTTAACGGCTGCCCGTGCCATTTCGCCAAGGTCGATATGCTCGGGGAAGGCGGCGTTTCTGATATAATCGCTCATTTCGGTTATATCCAGAGCCTGATCGCCTATCCGTTCCATATCGGTTATCATTTTCAGAGCAGCGGATATCCTGCGCAGATCTCCCGCCACAGGCTGCTGCTTTAAAAACAGCTTGAAGCACATATTTTCAATGATATGCTCTCTGCGGTCGATCTCGTCCTCCATATTTATGACAGACTGAACAAGCTTATTATCGTCATCCACAAGGGTCTTAGCAGCTGCAGCGATGGCCTCCTCGCAGAGGGCGCCCATTTCTATGAGCTCGTTGTTCAGTTCTGCAAGCTGTTCGTCGAAGCTTTTTCTCATTATCCGAACCTCCCCGTTATATAATCCTCGGTGCGCTTATCCTCGGGCGACGAGAATATCTTCTCGGTATTGCCGTACTCCACCAGATCTCCCAGAAGGAAGAATGCTGTATTGTCGGAAATTCTGACAGCCTGCTGCATATTATGAGTGACCATGATTATAGTATAACTCTTTTTCAGCTCAATTGCAAGCTCTTCTATCTTAGAAGTTGAAATAGGGTCCAGAGCACTGGTGGGTTCGTCCATGAGAAGCACCTCGGGCTCCGCTGCAAGAGCTCTTGCTATACAAAGTCTCTGCTGCTGTCCGCCGGAAAGTCCAAGAGCGGATTTTTTCAGTCTGTCCTTGACCTCGTCCCAGATAGCAGCACCCTTAAGGGACTTTTCCACTATCTCGTCCAGCTTGACCTTATTTCTTATGCCATAGGTCCTCGGACCGTATGCAATATTGTCGTAAATGCTCATGGGGAAGGGATTGGGCTTCTGGAATACCATGCCTATTTCCCGTCTGAGATTGTTCACGTCCGTGGAGGGAGCGTAAATATCGGTGTTCTTATACATGATCTTTCCCGTGATCTTCACATCGCGGACAAGGTCGTTCATGCGGTTGAGAGTTTTCAGAAAGGTAGACTTTCCGCAGCCCGAAGGGCCGATGAGCGCTGTGATGCTTTTTTCGGGTATCTCCATATTGATGCCCTTAAGAGCGCGGTTGTTTCCGTACCACAGCTCCAGATTATTTGATGAAATGATCGTATCCATTATCTGTTTTTCCTCTTCTTAAATATATATCCGACCAGTGAAGCCGACAGATTTATTATCAGTGTCAGCACTATAAGTATCGCCGCAATTGCAAAGGCTACGCCAAATTCGCCGCGTTCCTTGGCATATACGTACAGAGCAACTGTAAGAGTGGAGCCCGACGATCTGATGCCGTTTTTGAAGCCGTTGAGCGTATGTGCAATGCCTGCGGTGAAAAGCAGCGCCGCCGATTCTCCGATGATGCGTCCCACTGCAAGGATACAGCCCGTGATTATTCCGTCGATGCTTCCCGGAAGCACTACTGTGCGGATAACTCTCCACTTGCCTGCACCGAGAGCAAAGGCTCCCTCACGATAGCTCTGAGGAACCGTCTTTAAGCTTTCCTGCGTGGTGCGCATTATCGTGGGAAGATTCATTATCACAAGAGTAAGCGCTCCTGCCAGAATGGAGGTCTGCATATTAAGAAACTGGCAAAAAAACAGCATTCCCACAAGTCCGTAGATGATAGAGGGTATGCCCGACAGAGTTTCTGCCGTGTATTCGATGATATCCACAAGCTTTTTGTTGGAAGCATATTCCGTAAGATACACCGCTGCTCCTACTCCGAGAGGAAGCACGATGACAAGCGTCACTATAACGATATAAATAGTATTCAGGATATCCGGAAGGATACCTATGGTGTTCTTAAGATAGCTGGGCGAGGTGGTCAGCAGCTCCGCTGTTATATTGGGCACGCCCTTTGCCATGACATAGACTATCATAAAAAGCACCAGTCCCACGGTTATCGCCGCCGACAGTATCATAAGCCCCTTTACCACAGCAGAATAGACTTTTCTTCGCAGCGAAAGGGTATTAGAAACAGACTCTGTCTTTTCCGCTGTGACGGTAAGAGTATTTCCTTCCATATCGTTCATCCTTTCTCATCTCTTTTCAGGAAAAAGTTCAGCGCCGCGTTGATAAGCATGATAAACAGGAACAGCACCAGCGCAATGGAGAACAGCGCCTGTCTCTGCAGTCCCGCAGAATAGGACATCTCGCTCGCCACCGCTGTGGTGAGGAATCTTACGCTCTCAAACAGCGAAGGCATGTTCGGAGCATTTCCCGATACCATCATTACCGCCATGGTCTCGCCGATAGCTCTTCCCACTCCCAGTACCACCGCAGCGGCAATACCACTCTTTGCGGCAGGAACGGACACTCTCATATAGGTCTCCACGGGTGTTGCTCCCAGTGCGAGAGATGCCTGCTCGTAATCCTCGGGAACAGCGTCCAGAGCCGTCATAGATACCTTGATGATGCTGGGCAGGACCATTACCGCAAGGACGATCATCGCCGCAAAAAGTCCCGAGCCGTCCGAAAGGTCAAATATCTTCATAACTCCCGGCACCAGCACCAGCATGCCTACCAGACCGTAAACAACAGAGGGTATTCCTGCCAGCAGGCTCACCGCCTGTCCCACAACAGCCTTGACTCCCTTGGGAGCAAGCTTCGAAAGATAGACCGCAGTTAAAAAGCCTATGGGAACTCCTATGAGGATAGCTCCCGCAGTGCCGTATACCGATGTGAGGATAAAGGGAAGTATTCCGTAGGAAGGCTCCGCCGCAGTGGAAGCCCACGTCTTTCCCAGCAGGAATTTTACGGGACCTATCTCGGCAATGGCGGGAATGCCGGATATCACAAGATAAACGGTTATGAGCAGCACGCAGCCTACCGTCACAAGTCCCAGAATAAGGAATATCCCGTGGATAATGTTCTCAAAAAGAGCTTTTCTTTTTGCTTTTGAATTGT
>JBJFHQ010000413.1:0-5791 GCA_051893755.1 Oscillospiraceae bacterium | reverse complement strand
GAGCTGCTTCCGTCTGACGGCTTCCGTTCGGGACCAGTACGACATAGGTGTCCTGTTTGCCGAAAACGTCCTCTATTTGGGCGGTATCTGCGCCCAGACGGGTATCCTCGCCGAAGATGTGGGACGAGCCGTAGTAAAAATCGTTTGCATTTGAAGCAAGATAGACAGGCACTATTATTATCGCGAAGACCGCCGCCATGGGCAGCATTATCCTGCTGACTGCCTTTCCGAATTTATCAAATTTCGGCACCAGCGGACGATGACGGGTCCTGTCAAGGGATCTGTATGTAAGCATGGTAAGACAGGGCATGAAAATAAAAACGCATATCAGGCTTATCGCAACGCCCTTTGCAAGTGCAAAGCCTAAGTCGGGACCTATCCTGAAGCGCATAAGTCCCAGCGCAAGAAAGCCTATGACAGTGGTAAGCCCGCTGGAGAGGATAGAGCTCGTTGATTTGGTGAGTGCATCTGTCATTGCTTCCTTCGGGTCGGGAAATTCCTTGCGGCTTTCCTCGAAGCGGTGCAGCAGGAACACGGAATAATCCAGCGAGACCGCCAGCTGGAGCACCATTCCCGCTGCGTTTGTGACGAAGCTTATCTCTCCGAAAATAATATTACTGCCTGCGTTTATCAGCAGTGAAACGCCTAAGCCTATCATTATGATGACAGGCTCCACCCAAGAATTGGTGGTGAGCAGCAGCACGATTATTACGAAAATGACCGCAATCACCGTAATAAGTGATATTTCGCTCACAGTGCTTTCGGTGGCGACTGCCGTGGAGACTGCGGAACCTGTCAGAGAATTATCCTCGCCGATGATATCGCGTATCTCATTGACAGCGGACAGGTTCTTTTCCTCGGATATAGTCACCGTGAAGAGAGCGTTTCCGTCCTTGTAGCAGGTCTCCACCGTATCGGGGTCCATTGTTTCAAGGGGCTCGGTGATATCGCAGGAATCGTCCAGCCACATCACACTGTCAACGCCGTCGACAGCTTCTATCATTTCCTTGTAATCCAGCGCCTGCGGCACCGAAACATTTTTTATCATGATGCGGGCATTGGGGATCCCGCCGTCAAATTCCTGCTCCATGACGTCAAGAGATACGGTGGAATGACTGTCGTCGGGGAGATAATCGTTCATGTCGTAATTTACGGGGATAAGGGGCTTGCACAGCCCGAAAAATACCGTAAGAATCACGAAGATGACGGCTATCACCAACGGATGTGATATGACCTTGCTGTAAAATCTTTTCATAACATATTCACCCTGCAGCCTGCAGCCGCTTCCACGGCGCGCTCGATGCCGAAGGACGCGCTGTTTATGCACATATCATAATTGCTCGGCTTTCCCCAGCTTCGTCCCGTGTAATACTCGTAGTAGCTTTTGCGCTGTTTGTCTGTTTTTGATATCAGAGCGGCGGCTTCCTTTTCGGTAAGAGCCCTGATATTTGATATCCGCTTTATCCTTTCCTCGGTCGGAGCTGCCACGAAAATGCTCAGATGCTTTACTCCCGCATTGTCAAGAACATAGTCCGCACATCTTCCGACGATCACACAGTCGGAGCCCGAGGCATATTCCAGCACAAGTCTGCTTTGTATCCTGAAAAGGATCTCGCCTGCGGACATTCCCCGGAAATCCTCAGCCGTGTTGTAATGGACGGTATAAAGCCAGCTGTTTTCCTTTTTCTCGTCCGACCTGTTTAAGACCTCAGCCTTGATGCCGCTGACCGCTTCCGCCGTTTCGATAAATTCCTTATCGTAGAAGGGGATATCCAGCAGCCTTGCAAGCTCGGCTCCTATCTGATGACCGCCGCTGCCGAATTCACGTCCGATAGTATAGATCATTTTATGACCGCCTTTCATTTTTTTTGTATCTTAATGAACCGCTGATCAAATCGTTTCTCGACGCTCTCAGTGACGGATTTTCGAGCGTCGGAAACGATGGCGTCGCCTTTGATCATCGCTTCCTTAAATATATAATAATCTATCGAAAAATAAAACGGTCAATAGCGGCAATATGGGTAAAAATCGGACATTTATCCGTAATTGACGGTCAGATGTGTACTTTTGACCATTGAATTAATTAGTGGACAGATGTATAATAAAATCAGGGAGGCTGATATAATGAAGCACGAGGTCACGACTATGTATACAAAAAAGGCGCTGTCCGATTCGCTGAAACGATTTATGGATACAAAGCCGTTTTCAAAAATAACTGTGAGCGAGATAATCAAGGACTGCGGGCTGAACCGAAAGACCTTTTATTATCATTTTTCCGATACGAGAGACCTGCTCAAATGGACCTTTGAGCAGGAGGCGATAGAAGTGGTAAAAGGCTTTGACATGCTCAACGATTACGAGGAAGCGATACTTTTTGCAATGGATTATCTTGAAAAGAATCAGCATATCATAAACTGCGTATATGACTCTGTGGGACGGGACGAGCTGAAGATATTCCTGTACAACGACTTTTACGAGATAGGCGGAATGATAGTTTCAAGCGCGGAAAAGGCAGTAGGGAAAAATCTTCCCGAGGAATATAAAAAGCTGGTCATCACATTTTATACTGAAGGAATTGCCGGGATAATGATAGACTGGCTCAGGGGCGAGATAAAATACGACAAGGCGACGACTGTGCGGTATATCAGCAGTCTGTTTAAGAACGGTCTGCCCTTGATAGTTGAAAGGGCGGAATAGACCGACGTTTTTTCTGCAGTAAAAAATTTCGCAAAGCTATTGACTGTTTCGGTCAATAGTGCTATAATGATATTGACCGAAATGGTCAACGGAGGGATATATGAACGAAAAATTTTATGACCTGCCCGAGGAAAAGCGGGAGCAGATGCTAAACGGTGCGCTGCATGTATTTGCCAAGTATGATTACAAGAAGGCTTCGATGGAGGAAATAGCCGCTGCCGCTGGAGTTTCAAAGGCGCTGCTTTTTCACTACTTTGAGAATAAACGGGGACTGTATCTTTTTGCGTACAGCTATTCCACAGATTTTTTTCTGCGTGAAATGAGAGCCATGCAGGACGATTCCGAGACCGATTATTTCCAAATGATAGTTAATTCTCAGCGGAGCAAGCTTGCTATTCTTGCAAAGCACCCCGATATTATGATGTTTCTCATAAAAGCCTATTACGAGGAAAGCCCGGAGGTCAGAAATGATATCGACAAAAGCTTTGCGGAGGTCCTCGCCGACAGCAGCCGCAGATTTCTTGAACGTGCGGATATAAGCAGGCTTAAGGAAGGTGTTTCCGCCGATAAGCTGCTGAACATCATTCTGTGGATGTCCGAGGGATATATGAGGACGAGAACTCCCGAGCAGCTCTCCGACCTTGAAAAGCTGAACGAAGAATATCTGGAGCATGTGGAAATGCTGCGCAGACATCTATACAAACCCGAATTTTTATGATATGGGGGAACCGAAATGAAAGAAAAAATATTTCACACCGATAAGGGAAATATCCATTATTGGACAAATGAGATGAAGAACGACAGAATGACGCTGGTCTTTCTGCCGGGACTGACTGCGGACCACAGGCTGTTTGATAAGCAGACCGAATATTTTGAGGATATATATAACGTCCTGACTTGGGACGCTCCCGGGCATGCGGCTTCCCGTCCCTTTGACCTAAATATAGCGCTGGACGACAAGGCAAAGTATCTTCGGGGGATACTTGAAGCCGAGGATATCACATCGCCCGTGCTTATCGGGCAGTCCATGGGAGGCTATGTCTCCCAGTGCTATATGGAGCTTTTCCCCGATTCTGCGGCGGGCTTTGTTTCCATTGATTCTGCTCCGCTGAAAAGAAAGTATGTTACATCGGCAGAGATATGGCTGCTTAAGAGAACAGGTCCCATGTATCGTGCATTTCCTTGGAAGCTGCTGAAAAAGCTGGGAGCGGAGGGCTGTGCCATGTCCGAATACGGCAGGAGAATAATGCGGCTTTTTCTCGATACATATTCCAAGGAGGAATACTGCGTGCTGGCGGATACGGGCTTTCGGATGCTTGGCTGTGCCATGGAGGAGGACCGCCCCTATGAGATAAAATGTCCTGCGCTGCTTATCTGCGGCGAGAAGGACAGGGCGGGCGCAGCAAAGCGGTACAACCGCGCATGGTCGAAGGAGGATGACCTGCCCCTCGTGTGGATAAAGGGAGCGGGACACAACTCCAACACGGACGAACCCGATAAGGTCAATGCTCTTATTGAGAAATTTATTTCCGAAAGGGTATGCCATTCCGAAAAAGAGACTGCGGCTGCGGGCATATTATGAAAAATATGTGAAATCTCTTGCTTTACGGGGAAAAATATGCTATAATATATATTTGTCGGAAGATGAAGCATATTTTTCTTACGTAGCTTCCGAACAGTAAGCGAATTAATGAAAGGATCGATAATATATGGCAAAACAGCAGAGAGAGCTTGTGCCGATAACTCTTCTTACGGGCTATCTGGGTGCGGGCAAAACTACTCTTATAAACTATGTTCTTAACAATCAGGAGGGCTATAAGGTCGCTGTTATCGTCAACGATATAGGCGAGGTGAATATCGATGCCGAGCTTATCCAGAAGGGCGGCGCAGTTACGCAGAAGGACGATAATCTCGTTCCGCTTTCAAACGGCTGTATCTGCTGCACTCTGAAGGTAGACCTGATGAATCAGATAACCGACCTTATCAAGACCGGCAAGTTTGACTATATCCTCATTGAAGCAAGCGGCATCTGCGAGCCTCTTCCTATTGCACAGTCTATCTCTGTGCTTGAGGGCAAGGCTGACAAGAGATATCCCGCTATATGCCGTCTGGACAATATTGTTACAGTAGTGGACGCGCTCCGCATGGCTACTGAGTTCGGCTGCGGCGACGCTCTGCTGTCCGACAGCGTTGACGAGGAGGATATCGAAAGCCTCCTTATCCAGCAGATAGAGTTCTGTTCCACTATCATTCTCAACAAGGTGGACAAGGTAACTCCCGAGCAGCTGGGCAGAGTAAAGGCAATGATAAAGACTCTCCAGCCCAAGGCGAGGATCATCGAGGCAAGCTTCGGCAAGGTGGCAGTAAGCGATATCCTCAACACCAATTGCTACGATTTTGAAGAGGCTGTCACCTCCGCAGGCTGGGCGCAGGCTTACGAGGAGGGCGCTGATGACGACGATGAGGACGAGCATGAGCATCATCACCACGACCATGACGATGATGATGACGACGAGCACGAGCATCATTACGACCATGACCATGATGAGAACGAACATGACCACCATGGACATCATCATCACCACCATCACGACCACGACCACAACGACGAAGAGGGCGAAGCCGAGGAATACGGTATCGGTACCTTTGTATATCACCGCCGCCGTCCATTTAATCAGGATAAGCTCCAGAAGTGGGCGGAAAACTGGCCCAAGGGCGTTATCCGCTGCAAGGGCATGATGTGGTTCTCCGATTCTCCCGATTCTGCGTATATCTTCGAGCAGGCAGGCGTTCAGATAACTGCGACCGAGTCGGGCAAATGGTTTGCGGCTGCTCCCGCACATCAGAGAAAGCAGCTTCTTAAGGAATACCCCGACATCGCCAAGGACTGGGACGAAAAGTACGGCGACCGTGAGATAAAGCTGGTATTTATCGGTCAGCATATGGACAAGGAAGCTATTATCAAGTCTCTTGACGATTGTCTTGACGAATGATCGGCACATAAATATGTCCGGACCTTACCAAAGCAGGGTCCGGATATTTTATGTTTGCCCCGAATGGGCAGTAACTCGGTGGTGAAAGTCCACTACAGACT
>JBJFHQ010000412.1:0-5853 GCA_051893755.1 Oscillospiraceae bacterium | reverse complement strand
TTTCCCGTGAGAGCTTCCACGGTGCCTATCTGCGCCTCGTTGAAGCCTGCCTTTTTCAGCTTATCGCACCCTGCAAGAGGAGATATATCGGTCACGTAATTATCACCGAAGAAAACCTCTTCAAGGTCCTTTTTTCCTTCAAGGGCAGAAATATCGGAAACACTGTTGTTTTCGCCGCTTATCTTTTTCAGCTTGTCCATCGAACGGGCAAATTTTATGTCGGAAACATTATTGTTATTGAAAAACAGATACTCAATATTCGTCAGCCCGTCAAGACAGGACAGATCAGTGATATAATTATCGGACAGATCAAGATACTGCAGCTTTTTCATATGCCTGAGATTTGCTATCTGAGCATTGGTCAGCTCCATGTTCTGCATAACTATCTTGGTGGTGCTCAGCGGATACATCTCACCGCCGATCTTCACCTCTATATCATCGGAGGACATCCCGAAAAACATGCCGATCGCCGCGGCTATTGCGGCAGCTGAGGCGGGAATGGCGATAACAAGCTTTTTCCTGCCCGAAGCTTTCTTTTTTATTTTCGGAGCATTTATCACAGGCTCCGATATCTCGCCTCCCTCGGGCATTTCAGCCGTTATGCCGCAGTTTCCGATATCCGACAGCATCTCCTCATCGGAAGAGTATCGGTCATTCTCCTTGACTGCGGCTGCTTTTTCTATTATCTTCCCAAGGGCGGGGGATATTTTTTCAAGTCCCTTTTTAAACTCGATGTCGTCGTCCAGGCGGATTATGGGGTTTTCGGGAGTTATCCCCGTAAGCCCGAAATAGAGTGACATTGCCAGCGAATAGATATCCGTCCTGCAGCTCTGATTCCCCTTGCGCTGATACTGCTCCAGCGGCGCGAAGCCCTCCTTTAGTATCACCGACATGCTCTGTTTTCCGTCATCGGACAGGGTCCTTGCCGAGCCGAAATCCACCAGCTTGACTCTGCCGTTTGAGCAGAGGATCATATTATCGGGAGATATATCCCGGTGAAGCACTCCGCCGTCATGTATGAACGCCAGCGCAGGCAGCAGCTTTTCTGCAATATAGACCGCCTGTCCTTCCGTCAGCCTGCCTCTTTTTTCAACATAGGATTTCAGCGGGATACCGTTGAAAAATTCCATAGCATAATATGCTGTGCCATTGGCGCGGAAAACATCGTACAGACCCATTATATCCGAGCTTTCGCGGAATTTCATGATTATGGCTGCCTCGCTGAAAAAGCGCTCCAGTCCTTCGGAAAAATCCTCAGCCTGAAAGGTGGTCATAGGTTCGACCGTAATATTGTCATGGGTGCGCACCGCCGTTTTATCGGGATAGTATTCCTTTACGGCAACAGCCCTGTTATCCTTCTGGTCGTATGCAAGATAGGTTATGCCAAAGCCTCCTCTGCCCAGCAGCCTGCCGATAACATATCGGTCATTCAGCACAGTGCCCACAGAAAGGGCATCATATTCGGAAGCGGTATCCTCCTCCGTGAAGCCGCAGATGCTGCATGTTTTCCCTTTTTTGGGAGAAAAGCAGTTTCCGCACAGCTTACGCTTTGATGACATATACTCACCTCTGTTATGTGTATATTTTTTTATGATTTTCTGTATTTTTATTTATTATATCACATTATATCACTAAATTGCAAAGATTTGGTGTGCAGATTTGCATTATTTTATCATTTGTACGAATCATACAAATATCCCCCGCTTTTTTCTCTGAAAAATATAAAAATAATGCAGATTCGCATACCAAAACCCGGAATTTATATGATATAATATCATTGAAAAAGCAGTTATCCCAAAAACATTATATAGGAGGTATAACTATGGAAAGAACTGTAAGATCTAAAGCATATGCTCTGCTGACAGCTTCGGCAGTGGCAGTGAGCTGTATGGCGGTACTTCCCGCTCCCACAGTCTCCGCGGCGGAAAAGCCTAAGACCGCCGTTGTCACTATTCCCGGAAACTATGCAAAGAAGGTAAGCTTCTCCAAGGTGGGCTCCGACGGAGAGTACAAGACCCTCGCCGCCGATTTCAAGTTCGGCTTGGGCAACCCCAGCGACAGCTATGACCGCACCAATGAGGTCGCAGCGGCTATCCTCGAAGAGACGGGCGACTTTGCCGATGTATATTCCATCAAGGTAAAAAATATTGAGGTGGATTACACATGGGAATTTAAAACCGAGATGACAGATGTTGAGGTAAATGTGTTCCCATTTACGGGCGGTACGGATTCAAAGGGAAAATGGGTGAACGCCAACATTCCCGAAAATAAAACTCTCTCCGACAAGACCGATAATTATGACGAGAAAAAGGGCACGCACACCTACAGCGGCACAATTTCAGGCAAAACTGTTGCAGGTCTTGCCGGTCAAAAGATATCCGACTACAGCTATTTCTCCCTGAACGCAGGCACATGGAGCAATAACAAAAATGATTCCCTTACCTTAAAGGTGAACAGCATCAGGCTCAGCGTGTCCTACGAAAAGGGTACCCCCTCCATGGACTACAGCGAGCTCAAAGGATATAAGTACCTTACAATAACCTTCAAGCCCGACCTCGCCAAGAAGTGCTCTCATCCCACAAGCCACAGCGCGGATGACAAGTATTGTCCTTGGGCGGCAGTGGCTATCGGCGGAATCACCACATCGGGCGCAGATACCGCAAAAAAGAGCAAAATGTATGAGGCAAGGACATTGCAGTCAGACAAGTCCACCTGCACAGTGACAGTCTCCGTAAGCGACATATACAAGGCTCTGGGCACCAAAAAGCTGCAAAGCGTCTACTTTGAGAACTGGGACTGTGAGATAGTAAGCATCAAGGGCTCCAAAACAAAACCTAACCTCACCCTCGGCACGGGCAGCTACAGCTCGGGCAAGATCAAAGAGGCTATGGACTGGTCTCCCAAGGGCGATGTTCCCACAGGAAACCCCGATCTGCTCCAGCTTATCAATGTCTATCAAAACGGCGTCGGAATGAGCCTTAAGGGCTACAAGGCTCTTAAGATCAGCTACACTATGAAAAATCCCAAGAACACAAGCGGCGTTGTTGTGGTCCTCCACGGCTGGGCAGCCGACGGCGTAGGCTGGGAGGAAAAATACTATGCTTCCGAAAAGGAAGGCACTATTATCATAGACCTGTCCAAGTATCAGAACAAGTCCATCAACAACATCTACGTAGGGCCTGTTGCCAAGAGCTCCGCTAAGATAGGCGATTCCTTCAATCCCGGATTTGAGCTTACAAGCGCAGAGCTTGTAAGCTCAAACAAGGAAACGGCGACCACCGAGATCAAGGCTGTAAAGCCTGACGGTGTAAAGTAATTTGTTTCGGACATTTTATCTTGACATAAAGACATAACGATCCAATTTTGCCAAACGTCAGCGCCGACCCGCTCCGATCACGGACAGGACGGCGCTGATGTTTTATTCGGTTTATGCCTGCACGGCAGCTGTCATAGCCCGCCACCTGCCGATGATATCATGGCAGGCGTCAAGGTCACTGCTCTCCGCGGCTTCACGGAGCCTTTCAAACAGCTCCCGCTGCTCTGCGGGATATGCACATCCCGCCATATCGTCCAGTACCTCCTCGATGCCAAGTATATCGAACTCGTCCAGCGCAGCGCACATGCGGTCAAGAAGCTTTGCAATATCTGCATGCGCCTCGGCAGTACCGTCCTCCCCGCACTCGGGGAAGCAGGGACGGATAATATCCTTTAATCGGAGGAATTCCTCCAGCAGCTCATCGGTCCTGCTGTCGATAAGAGCCATATCCCCCTCGTTTCCCGCACGCTCCAGCTCAGCGGCAAGAGCTGCGACCTTCTCCGCGCCTATCTGCTTCGAGGTGCTTTTCAGCGAATGGACTTCGATCGTATAGTCCCTTATCCGCCCCGCCAGCTTATGCTCGCGGATAATATCGGCGCGGCGGTCTATTGACAGATAATATTCTTTGAGAACTGTCCTGTAGAGCTCCTCACTGCCCAGAAGAGAAAGTGCCGACTTTGTGTTAAGTCCCGCAATTTCCGTATGCTCTGAGGGCTTTTCCGTTTTTGCGGCAGCCTTCCTGTCGGCAGGAAGTATCTTCTCCTGCGGCAGCCATTTTCTGAGCTTTGATACGATCTCGCCCACCTCTATGGGCTTTGCCACGAAATCGTTCATGCCCTCTTTTATGAACATTTCCCTGACTCCGCCCACAGCGTTGGCAGTCAGCGCGATTATCGGGACATCATTGTAATTGGGCATAAGCCGTCGGATTATATGAGTCGCCTCCACGCCGTCCACCTCGGGCATCATGTGGTCCATAAAGATAAGGTCGTATCTGAGATGATGCATCATTTCGATAGCCTCGGCTGCGCTTGCGGCAGTATCCACCTGCATATTCAGCGGATTTATCAGCCCCTTTGCCACGGTGAGGTTTATGGAATTATCGTCCACTATCAGGATATGCGCGTCGGGAGCCACAAAGGTGAAGCTGTCGGAATCGCTGCCGCTGTCGCCGAAGGTGATGTTGCTTATCCCCATTGCATTGTACAGATTAAGAAAATACACAGGCTTGCGGATTATCCTCACATTGGGCAGTCCGATATCGTCTGCGCTGTCGTAGTTTGCTATAACAAGACAGCATATCTTCGTATCCTTCTCCGCAAATTCCCTGATGCTTCCCGAAAACATGGTCTTTTCGATGATAAGAAAATCGGGCGAAGCATTCTCCACGGCGCTTATATCATCTGTCTCAAGAATATCCGCGCCTATACGGTCCAGTTCCTTAAGCAGCTGCCTCCTGACATTGGGATTGCTCACCATCACCGCCGCCGATATCGGATGTCTGCTCTCTGTCACTGCGGGAGCGTCGTTTATCACCTTCTGCGGGAGTACGAAGCTGAAAATACTGCCCTTGTTGTACTCGCTTTCCACGGAGATAGTGCCGCCCATAAGCTGCAGAAGCTGCTGAGATATCGCAAGTCCCAGACCTGTGCCCTCGATATTTCGGTTGCGCTTGCTGTCCAGCTGTCTGAAGGAGTTGAAAAGCTTGCCCAGGTCCTCTTTTTTGATGCCGATGCCCGTATCCTCCACGGACGCCTTAAGCAGTATGGTATCGCAATTGCTGCGCTCCCAGCCGAGGGTAAGGCGAATCTCTCCCTGCTGTGTGAATTTCACCGCATTGTTGAGCAGATTAAGCAGTATCTGATGAATACGTATATTGTCCCCGAAAAGATCCTGCGGAAGATCGGGGGCGATATCCACTGTAAAATCTATTTTTTTGTTGCCGATGCGGCTGTTGATGATATTTGCAAGATCGTTTATCACGGAAAGGGGCTCGTATACCGCCTCGATGATATCCATTTTTCCCGATTCTATCTTGGAAAAATCAAGGATATCGTTGATTATCGCCAGCAGTATCTTCCCCGACGATTTTATCTGATGAACATATTCCCTTGCGGCAGGAGACATTTCCTCTCTGAGCGCCAGGTCGGTCATGCCCAGCACCGCATTCATGGGAGTGCGTATCTCATGGCTCATATTGGCAAGGAAGTCGGACTTCATATTCGAAGCCTTTTCCACCTCCAGATTCACCTTGTGCAGACAGTAGCTTTTATAGGCGATATCCGACAGCACATTTGCCACCACATACAGAAAATGTGCCGCCTTGTCGATAGATTCCTTGCTTACTATCTTTATGCGCTTAGCCGCCTCCTTGTAATCTTCGGGGTCTATGCCCAGCTCCTCGGCGATGCGCGCAGTTTTTTCCAGATCGGGTTCATCGGGCAGGACCTGTCCTCCGATGAAGCTCCCCACCATTTTACCGTCCGCCATGATAGGCGCTGCATAATCCACCAGCCCCGCATGGCAGTAGTAGGAGC
>JBJFHQ010000411.1:0-5861 GCA_051893755.1 Oscillospiraceae bacterium | reverse complement strand
AGTCCCTTTTTGACCTCGCCCCAGGGGATCTTTGACATATCGTCGAGGTAGCCCGTAAGCATTGCCGCCAGCAGCAGGGCATATACTATAATATATTCTGCGGAGATCGGAACGAATATCAGTGAAATTATCGTTAATATAATGACGAACACAACACCGCCTCCGCGGGGCTTGCCCTTGGAAAGCTCGCCGTTCACGGCATATTTTCGTCCCTGATCCTTTGGCAGTGTGAGCAGAGCCTTTTTCAGCACAAACAGTGTTAAGAAAAAGCCTGCGATAATACCGATAAATATTGAAGTGTTTAAATCTAATAATGTAGTAAGCATAGCATGATCTCCTGTTTTTATAAATCGGTATTAATTATATCACAGCCGAAAGAAAAAATCAACAGTTTTCGGTCGAAAAAATCTGTTATTCGTCAATGGGCGCAGAGACCCACTTATCGCCCACATGAGGACGCATTGCGTAATAGTCGGGCTTGATGCAGAGAGCGTCTGCTAAGGTGGGGTCGGCGAGGAGCAGTTCTCCGACGGTGGAGATGACCGCGTCTGATGAGGTATGCCCTTCTGCGCCGCACATAAATTCCCATGTGCCGTCCTCCTTGTGGTGGGTGACCAGCAGACAGGGCGATTCCTTTGCCGCCACATGCGAGCAGGCAAAAGCAAGACAGAATTTTACATCTTCGGGTATGTTCATTTTAAGTAAGCTCCTTGTAAAATCGAAAATATTTTATAGTGAAATTATAGCATATCGCGTTTATAAAATCAACAGCTTTTTGATATTTTGCATAGTTTGAAAATGATTTCACTTAATTTTTTCGGTGAAAAAACAGGAGAATGAGAATAAATTATGAATAGTAAGGGTAAAATTGTAATAAAAACCAAATAAGTATTTGTGCAAAATGACTATTTTTTCATTGAATTCTTTAAAAAGCATTGACAACAGGCAAAAAGAGTTGTATATTATAATCATACAAGGAACGAAAACGTTTAAACATATTTCGGACTTTGTTAAATTTACCGAAAATAATTATTTTGTATTATCGGTAACCGATTACACTTTTTCGACAGACAGTTTATCAAATCTCAGCTTAGCGGACGGAGGCATACATATGGTTTCTATTAAGGATATAGCTTCTGCCTGCGGAGTTTCGATAGCAACTGTCAGCAAGGCGCTGAACAATCATAAGGATGTCAGCGAAAAAACAAGAAAGATCGTTCAGGAAAAAGCTAAGGAGATGGGGTATCTTCCCAATTCACAGGCGAGGGCGCTGAAAACAAACAGGACCTTTAATCTGGGAGTGCTTTTCGCGGAAAAATCCGAGAGCGGTCTGAGACAGGGCTTTTTTGCCTCGATCCTTGACAGCTTTAAAAATGAAGCGGAAAAAAACGGCTACGATATTACTTTTATAGGCGGAAATATAGCAGCGTCAAAGATGACGTATTACGAACACTGCATGTACCGCAACATAGACGGCGTTTTGCTTACATGTGTTGACGATTACACCGACAGCAGAGTCATCGAGCTGATAAAAAGCGATATTCCGCTGGTGTCTATCGACTATGTCCCCGAAAAACGGCTTGCGGTCGTTTCCGATAATTTCACGGGAATGAAGGACCTTGTGAACTATATCGCAGATATGGGACATACCAAAATTGCTTATATTTACGGCGATAATTCAGATGTTACCGCAATGCGTGTAAACGGATTCACGGAAACTATGAAGAGCCGGAATATAAATATCAGTGATGAGTTTATGGTTCAGGGCGTCTACCATGATCCCCGAAAAACGGAGCTGCTCGTGAAGAGTCTCCTGTCCTTGCCGAAAGAGGACAGGCCGACCTGCATAATAGTGCCCGATGATTTTGCAGCACTGGGCGCATATAACGCAGCCGAGGAGCTTGGATTATCAGTTCCGGATGATATATCCATTGCCGGATATGACGGGGTCACGCTGTCAGAAGCACTAAGACCAAAGCTTACAACTGTCCGGCAGGATACGGACAGGCTGGGAGCCGAGGCCGCCGATAAGCTTATCGGGCTGATAAATAAGGAGATCTCCGATGATGAGCCGACAGTTGTTGTAAAAAGCTGCCTTATCAAAGGAGGATCGGTTTGTAAAATAAACCGATGAACCACGCTATTATATTATTCTATATAATATAATATATTTTAAGGAGGAAAAATCAAATGAAGAATTTAAAGAAACAGCTTGCTCTCTTAGCAGCAGTTGCTATGGCAGGCACAGTTCTCGCAGGATGCGGTAACGACACAGCTACAGGCGATACTACAACAGCAGCTCCCGCAGCTGAGGATGCAGCAGCAGACGACGCAGCAGCTGATGATACAGCAGCTGATGACGCTGCAGCAGACGATGCAGCAGCTGATGACACAGCAACAGATGATGCAGCTCCCGCTGCTTCCGCAGAGCTCACAGATGACGGCGACAAGCTCACAATCATCTGCTGGACAGGCTCTGACCTTGAGCCCATGATCAAGAACTTCGTTGAGAACACCGACTATACCGAGGATCAGATCACTTGGGTACAGGTTGGTACTTCCGGCGGTGAGGCTAACGAGCAGTACGAGCAGTACTTCGCAGGCGATGAGGACGTTGACCTCTTCGTTGCAGAAGCAGACTGGATCCTTAAGTACATCAACATGGATATCGCAGCTCCCCTTTCTTCTCTCGGAATCGAGGAGAGCGCATTCGCAGATGCATTCCCCTACACCGTTGCAATCGGTAAGGATGAGAACGGCGTGCTCAAGGGTGCTTCCTGGCAGGCAGCTGCAGGCGGATATGTTTACAGAACAGACCTCGCTGAGCAGTATCTGAATATCACAAATCCTGATGATATGCAGGCTAAGATCGGCGATTGGGACGGCTTCATGGCAGCAGCTGCTGAGGTTAAGGAAGCTTCCGGCGGAAAGACCTCTATGACTGCAACGATCGGCGGTATGTGGCAGGTATTCGCTGCTAACAGAAACGAGCCTTGGGTAAAGGATAACAAGCTCGTTCTTGACAATGCAGCTGAGTTCGTTGACATGGCTAAGACCATGAGCGACGAGGGCTATGTAACAGGCGTTTCTCAGTGGACAGACGCTTGGTACCAGATCGGTCAGGATGACACCACATTCGGTTACTTCTACTCCACATGGTGCCTCACAAACTCTGAGGGCGGCCAGCTTTATCAGGCAGAGGGCGGTCCCGAGGGCGCTACATACGGCAAGTACAACATCTGCGTTGGTCCTACAAACTACTTCTGGGGCGGTTCTTGGCTCGTTCCTTCCACAAAGTGCAACAACAAGACAATTGCTGCTGACTTTGTAAACTTCTTCACAACAAACGCTTCCACAATGCAGGGCTATGCTGAGGCTTCCGGCGACTTCGTAAACAACAAGGTTGCTATGCAGGCTATCGTTGACGCAGGCACAAACAAGAATGACCTCCTCGGCGGTCAGGATCAGTTCAGCGTACTTATCGACGCTGCTCAGGGTATCAGCATGGAGGGTCTCATCACTCCTTACGATGCTACTGTTAAGACTGACTTCATTGATTCTGTAAACAACTACATCGCCGGCTCTTATGCAAGCACAGACGAGACACTGGAAGCATTCCAGGATGCAGTTGCTGCTGACTTCCCCAACCTCAACTGGGACTAATTTGACAGACAGCATCTGTTGAATTTCAGCACTTCAGATAGAGAAGTTAACTGAGTTTTATATGCTTTAGAATGTACAGCTTACGGAGAGAGATCTCCGTAAGCGTATATTTTAAATGCTCTTATTTAGAAAAGGGTGTGTTTTATGCAGTCGATACAGCCACGACGCAGAAAATCAATCAGCTATGCTAAGTATGGCTATTTGTTTATTCTGCCATTTTTTGCAGTATATTTTTTCTTCATGTTATATCCTCTGATAAATACATTTGTACTTAGCTTTTACGGAAACGGCAGAGCTAACGCTGATGTAAATGTAGGTCTTCAGAACTTCCAGTATCTTCTGGTAGGCGGTTCCCGTCCTGCTAAGGCGATCCACGAAGAATTTGTAAATGCTTTGAAGAATACGGTTATTCTCTGGTTCGGAAACTTTATTCCTCAGATATGCTTATCGCTTCTTCTTGCGGTATGGTTCACAGATTCAAAGCTTAAGATCAAGGGACAAGGCTTCTTTAAGGTAGTTATGTACATGCCTAACATCATCACAGCAACTTCTGTCTGTGCATTGTTCCTTTCAATTTTCGGAAATACAAAGTATGGCGCTGTCAACTCCTTCCTTCTTCATAACAATATGATCTCGGAGGCGATAAACTTCGTAACAGGTACGACTTCGTCACGTGTTATTGTAATGTTTATTCAGACATGGATGTGGTTCGGAAATACTATGATCCTCCTTATGTCGGGTATCATGGGTATCAATCCTTCTCTCTTTGAGGCTGCTTCCATTGACGGAGCAAACAGCGGTCAGATCTTTTTTAGAATAACACTTCCCGTACTTCGTCCTATCTTCATCTATGTGCTCATCACATCTATGATAGGCGGACTCCAGATGTTCGATATTCCTTACCTCTTCCATGAGGATCCCAATACTATCAGACCTTCGCTCGGAACCGTTGCGGTATTCATCTATAAGAGCTTCCATGCTACGGATCCCAATTACGGTTATTCTGCGGCGGCATCGGTTATCCTGTTCTTTATCACAGGCATTCTCGGTTCTGTTACATTTGCTATGAATAACAGCACTCAGGACAAGAAAAAGAACAAGATCGACCGCAAGGCTGCAAAGGCCAGAAAGCAGTTAGGAGGTTTCTGATATGGCGTCAACAACTATAAATGCTAATAAGTCGGCTGCTCAGCTTAATGCGGATTATCACAAAAAGCTGAAGATCCAGTCCACGATCATATTTGTTATCTGCATCATTCTTGCAGTGATCTGTCTGGTTCCTATCTATATTCTTATTGTTAATGCTACAAGAACCTCAACCGATATCACATCAAACGGTATCTCGCTTGTTCCCGGTCTTGCTTTCTTTGACAATCTTAAGAAGCTCACAACTCAGGCAGAGTATAAGGTAAGCTTCAATGCCTTCTACGGTTTCAGAAACAGCCTTATTATTGCGATAGGCGCATCTGCTCTTTCGGTATTCTTCTCGGGTATGACTGCATATGGTCTTACAGTTTATGACTTCAAGGGAAGAAACGCAGCATTTACCTTTATCCTTGCTATCATGATGGTACCTGTACAGGTTACATCAACAGGTTTCTTAGAGTTCATGGTTCGTATCAAGCTCTATGATAACTACATACCTCTGATCGTTCCTGCGATCGCAGCTCCTGCCGTTGTATTCTTTATGAAGCAGTACATGGAGTCGTCGTTCCCGCTTTCGATAGTTGAGGCGGCTCGTATCGACGGCTGCGGCGAGTTCAGAACATTCCTTCAGATAGGAATTCCCATGCTCAAGCCCGCTTTCGCAGTACAGGCAATCTTCGCATTCGTTACCAACTGGAACAACTACTATACACCTTCTATGATCCTTCTTTCCAATAAGATCGAACAGAGAACCATGCCTATGATGGTCGCAGCTATCCTTCATAACGATAAGCTTTCCGACTATGGCGTAAGATATGCGGTAATCGCTATCTCGATCGTTCCTGTAGTAGTAGTTTACCTCATTCTTTCCAAGTATATTATTGCAGGCGTTGCACTCGGCGGCGTAAAGGAATAATATCAATTGCATTTTCATGGTCCGTCCCTTTTCGGGGCGGATCTTTCTTTTTGGATATTTTATCAAAACTTTACACGAATTATCGTATAAATGTGTGAAATATATAAAATAATAGCATAAGTCCTTGACTTTTTAA
>JBJFHQ010000410.1:0-5896 GCA_051893755.1 Oscillospiraceae bacterium | reverse complement strand
CCGAATTAGCTGTATCAACATTATCGGTCAGTGCGATAAAACGGATATTGTACATCGGGAATATGTAGTCCGTGTATTGACCTACCTGGATATAATTACGCCCGAAACGGCTCAGATCCTTGCAGAGTATCAGATTGATCCTGCCGTTCTTGGCATCGTCAAGCATTCTCTGCACACCCGGTCTGTCAAACGTAGTGCCTGAAATTCCGTCATCGACGTACTCATCATAGAGCGTCCAGCCCTGTTCGCTGATGTAGTTGCTGAGAATCTTACGCTGATTCTCTATTGAGAGAGACTCTCCGGCTCTCTCGTCCTCGTTTGAAAGGCGGAGATACATTCCCACCTTGTATTCAGTCTGCTTTGGTATCATTACTACTCCTTTCCTCCAAAGCAGCTTTAATCAACATTACAGTAAATAGTATAGCGCGCAATGCCGAAAAAAGCAAGTACTTATGGAATATTTTTTCAGGTTGTCTGAGGTGTACGGTTCATCGCCATAACTTCGGAAAACGCTCTTTCAAAAGCGTTGCGATACAGCACTTCACTGAGGTCTTTATCACCGCAGAAGTGCCGGACGATAACACATCTCTCTTTACCGACCTGGTACTCACGTCTTTCGGTTTTGCAGTTTTTATACTGCTCGTTCATTGCCTGCATTGTCTTGCCGTTTACTGCCGTCTCTCTGTCTGCGGCAGTGTTGTTATTATTCATAGCTTGTTACTCCTTTAGCTTGTCTTTCTCTACGCTTATAGAGCGAGGGGATTGCTTTCTCTATCTGCCCCTCTTTTTTGTTTGTTGTCTTATGATAACAGCCGTGCGGAACGGCAGAGCCGTCCCATATCACAGCTATCATTTTTTGTTAGGGTTCAGGTTTTGTTGTCAGCATCATAGCATCTCTCAGCTCATGCTGCATCGTGTAAGTATCACAGCCCCAGTTATCAGCATACCGCTTGCACACGGCGAACTGAATATCCATAGGTCTGCGGCGGAGCGTACCCTCTGTCATACGCAGGAGCTTTGCCACCACAGGGATAAAGAACAGATAGTCTTTATCCCTGCGATGTTCCTCGATCTCACGGCGAATTTCCGCAGAATTATCCGAGGTAAGATTTTCAATGATCTCATCAACGGACTCCTTGTAATCGCCGTCATAATCAAAGAAGATACTCTCCTTATCATAGCGTCCCTTGAAAGGCACACCGCTTGTAGTGAGGGCAACCGTAATCTGCTGTCCCTTGTCCGTAGACAGGGTAACATACTCTTTATTTTTACAATCATAATCGTCACCGATATGATAGATGTAATCACTCATTCAATGCCCCCTCACTCATATTATTACGGGGAAAACTGCTGTGCTTAACAGCCGTATCGTCCTGCTTGTTCTCATCGTCCGTGACCGAGGAAGTGCTGTCCGTATCATCATCGGTCTGCTCACCCTCACGGAGCTTTTCAAGCTGTTCATGCTCACGCTCGATAGCGGAGAATAGGTCTTTGCCACTCAGCTTGTATTTGTCGGACAGGAACATAATGTAGAGCTTATTGTACTCTGCCTTATCCTTGTCAAGCTCCTTTGTCTCGTCAGCGATAGCTTTCTCACGCTTAGCGATTTTCTTTTCGAGTTTCGCCAGCTTGTCAGCGATAGAAGTCGCAGCCATATCATCACCACCATTCTGAAATTTTAGTCGAGCCGAATTACTCAGCCCCATACTAAAATTATAGCGCACTTTCGGGGTGAAAATCTATTCGCAGTGCGCATGAAGTTGAGTGCGCCATAAAACTTTTCTTATCGTGAAATTGTTATGGGGAATTTTGATTTGGGCATAAAAAAATGCAGAGCTGGTGTTGCTCTGCATTGGATAGGAGTATATTCATTTTACAGATACGAAAATCAGACTATTTAGTGCCAGTATGGTTCTAATTCGCAGATTAAAGAAGATAAACTCTTGGCGAGAGGAATCGGGTACAATTCACCCTCTTTATCATCTGCCGGATCATCAGCAAAACCATATTCCACATAAATGTGTCCTGTTTTTCTCTCCATGACAACGTATGTACCAACATAAGTTATAGTTCCAATAGGAAAATACTTATCTATATCAATCAGATTATATTTTATCCAAAATTCTATGTCTTTAACCAGATTATCAATAATGTTCGGATTGATAGCGGAATATAAAATTATAGCTTCTGTTTTATATGGACTTATTTTATTCTGACCTGCAATAAACGGATGGCAGTAGGAATAATACTCTTTTATTTCTTCCGGGACTTCGATATTAAATTTTTCGGATATAATATCAAAATTTTCAGTAGAATTCTTTTTAATTAAATAGTTTCCTGTTTTATATCCGTCCAGTATCTCTTGGGAAATAACATCAAAATAATCTGGAGCGAAAAAAGAGTAATCTTTAATTTTTGAATAGTATTCTTTCATAGCATTTGTAATGCTCTTTTTCATAATTAAACCTCTGCTTTATGGGACATATTTCAAGTTTCAATATTAAACCAACTGTCTGCTTTGCATTTCAATTATACCATATCTTCATTGAAAAAGCAATCCCATTTCCGAGAAATATACCCTCCGAAATCACCGTCATCATCAACAGAAATCCCGTGTTGAAACTATGCAAGAGGGAGAATCGCCATGAACAAACTGTAAACTTTTCGGAAAATCATGAGCAAATCCTCAAATTTCACGGTAGATAAGTAGAGGGCGTTTTTCATGGGCGGTCAGGCAGGGCAAAAATTTGAATGTAACGATAAGCATATCGACATTCAAAATCGGATCAGGGAGAGCCGAGGAAATAGTTTCACCAGACTGCCGCCCACCCAGCATAGTAACTGCGCCGAAGCCCGGTAAAATACTCTCAGAGCCGTGCGGATACAGAGAAAAGTCGCATAGCTCCAAACACGCAGGAGCGTGAAAAATAGCCGTAGAACGGCGAAATACAAGTGAGGGCGTGGAACGCCCGATCAATTTTCACAAGCACGGTATAAAGTATTACGATTATGGAAAATCGTAAACTTTATACGGCTTGTCAGGGGAAAATTCCCCTAAGACCCCTGAGAGGTCGGCACAGCCGACCGAGATACAGAAAGGAGACACAATGTCAATATTCAAAAAGCCCGAAAAGGGTTTCCTTGCAAAGCTGTTTCAGCATAAACAAGTAGAGGAGCTTGCCGAGGAATTGGCACACAACTATGCGGACGAAATGCAGGAGAGCATACAGTCCGATAATCCTGAAACAGATACCGCCGAGGACACCGCTGCCGAGCCGATACCAATGCTCGAAGTCACCGAAACGGGTGAGGTAGATTTCACCGAACCGCCCGAAACCACCGAGGGCGAATCACCACCGCAGGACACAGCCGACAGTACCGAGCCGAGCGAGGTACGCAAGCACCTTATCACATTCCGAGTGAATGACATGGAGCTTGAAGCGATCAACCGCAGATATGCAGAAACATCGTTCAGAAGCAGGGGCGATTTTTGCCGTTATTCTGCATTGACCGTGATGAATGTTGAGGAAGATACCGAGGACATAAAACAGATAGCACGGTACATATCGTCTATCTCCAATTCGTTCAATCAGGTAGCCCACCGTGTCAACAAAGGCGGCAATCTCTACGATGAAGATATTGCCGATATGAAAGCGAGGTTAGAAGAAGTTTGGCAGTTACTCGTATCCATACGATCCACACGGGAACATACGGTGCAATTGCTTATATCTGCAACCCAGACAAAACCGCAGACGGCAAATATGTTGTTAGCAACTTGTGCATATCTACTCCATGTGGAGCATCAGAACAGTTTAGAAACATCAGGCAGTCAGTCGGCACAGGACGAAGCCGAAGCGAGTGCCAGCACATAATTCAAAGTTTTGCCCCCGGTGAGGTCACTCCCGAACGGGCTTTGCTTATTGGGCAGGAGCTTTGCAAGGCACTTTTCAATGACGAGTATCAGTATGTTTTAGCTGTTCATGTAGATCATGACCATATCCATAATCATGTGATAGTAAACAACGTAAATTTCTACACGGGCAAGACCTTTGAGACCGAGCATAATCAGGGTAAGATACCCGACAGAGCGTGGAGCAAACTCCGCACGATTTCGGACGAGCTATGCAGAAAGCACGGACTTTCTATCATCGATAATCCTGAATTATCAAAGGGTAAAAGTCATTGGGAGTGGGAGCTTGACAAGCAGAATTTGTCATGGAAAGAACAGCTTAAAAGAACCATTGACGAAGTTATTAAGGTCAGCGAGAACTTTGAAGATTTCCTTGCAAAGTGTGCTGATTTCGGCATTCTTGTTGACTACAATCCCGACCACAAGATTGACCTGAAATTTATGCTTGCCGAGCAGAAAGAACGCAATCCGAGGGCGAAGTTTACAAGG
This sequence comes from Oscillospiraceae bacterium, assembly GCA_051893755.1. GTDB lineage: Bacteria > Bacillota > Clostridia > Oscillospirales > Ruminococcaceae > RGIG4694. The sequence continues at coordinate 1,497 of JBJFHQ010000410.1, read as the reverse complement.
GCGAAAACGCTGGGTTACTTCTACGAAAGTCAGCAGATAAAAAGGCGTATCGAAAGTTACAAATACCAAATGTCGCACCGCCCAACAGCGAGAATTATCCGTACCACAGCCGAGAAATTCCAGCAGTCTCAGGGCTTGACGAATTGGGCAGATAGGGAGAATATGGAAGCGGCGAGCAAGGCACTCAACGAGATGAACGCAAGCAACTCCACCCTTGAAGAATTGGAGAGTGCAGCTCACAGAGCGTTTGCTGAATTTATGGTCATGTCAACACCGCAGTTTGAATTGAGCGACCGTATCCACAAATTAGAGAAGCAAATTCCGGCTATCGAGGAATATCGCAAGTATAAGGTCTATTACAAGAACTATTCTTCATTGGAGGGAAAGGCTAAAAAGAAATATGGGGAGAACTGCCGTTACGAACTCGACCAGTATCATGAGTGCCGTAAAAAGCTGAAAGAACTGTTTCCCGACGGCATCATTCCCAAGATCAAGGACTTGCAGGACGAGCTGAAAAAAGCCCGTGAAGATTATGCCAAGATGAGTGAGGAGCGAAAAGCCCTAAAGAAAGAAGCGGACAGGCTTTCAAGGCTTGCACAGCAGAAGCGTGACAGTCAAAGAACACTTGCCCGATATATGCAGAACGAACAGGCTGCCAAGAGAAAGAAAAGTCAGCTTGAATAAAGAAAGGAATTTTTATGAGTAGAATAGGTTATATCCGTGTTTCCACGGAACATCAGGAGACAGCAAGACAGCAGGAGATCATGGACAGCTATCAGGTTGACCGCACCTTTTCCGAGAAGATTTCGGGAGCGAACAAAGACCGTCCTCAGCTTAAAGCTATGCTGGACTATGTGCGTGAGGGAGATACTCTCTACATCGAAAGTATCAGCCGTTTAGGACGCTCCACAAAGGACTTGCTGAACATCATCGACACCCTTACCGACAAAGGGGTAACACTCGTCAGCCATAAGGAGAATATCGACACCGACACACCATCAGGCAAATTTATGTTGACCGTGTTCGCAGCTCTGTCACAGTTAGAGCGTGAGCAACTCAAACAGCGACAGCGTGAAGGCATCGAAATCGCTAAGGCGCAGGGCAAGTACACAGGCAGAAAACCCATTGAGATTGACTGGACGAAGTTCGGGCAGCTCTATGAGGAATGGAAGTCGAAGAACATCACGGGCAGGGACTTTATGCGTAGAATGGGTTTGTCGGCTAATACCTTCTATCGCCGTGTGCGTGAGTATGAAGCGGAACACGACATTACCGAGCCTGTTCCTGCCTGATACAGCATATTGCACCGGGGATTTTTATAATATTGCTGCGCCCTGCACAATTATTATTACAATTACTCCGCAGGGCTGGACTCCTGCCTTTTCATGGGATATAATGTATCTAAACTAAATCACAGGAGGTACACAGTTATGTTAAAGACACCTGAATTGGCAATGCCGAGAACACGCAAGGTCACTACCGTATGCAACGGCAAAC
>JBJFHQ010000409.1:0-5996 GCA_051893755.1 Oscillospiraceae bacterium | reverse complement strand
CGCATTTTACGGTAAAGACCCGATAGACAGCTTTTGCGGCTTAGCTGATACAAGGCTGTAAACGAAAGGATATGATAGTCAATTATAAGAACCTGTCCACATAGGCGTATACACACGTCTTTTCGGCAAATTTTGCCGCAGACTGCGTTAAAAATGCTTGCCGGGCGCCAGCCCGCCTGCGCATTTTTGCCTTGCCTGCAACAAAATTATGCTCGAAAATCCGCACGCATATCCTATGTGGACAGATTCTAACATATTTTTCATGCGGTTGCCCCGGATTTTTCTCACATCATCAAAAAACGGAGAACAGTCAGAAAACCGTTCTCCGTTTCTTTTTGAAAATGCTCAGCCCACCTGCTTTTTACCGAATGTCCGATAAGCTGCCGCCGAAAACGCAGCTGCTGCGATGAACGCAAACACAGGCATAAAGATATACGGCGGGATGCTCTGTCCGAACAGCTCAAACTGTATGCTGTCCAGCACGAACCATACAGCCGTCATATTCGATGGCAGCAGACAGAACAGATCATATACCCAAACTATCCTTTCGGAGACGTTCATCATCATGGGCGCAATTATTATCACCCACATGATGATTATGGCACCGAAGGGAGTTTTCATCTTTGCCGACAAGAATGCGGTGACCGCTCCCGTCATTATGCAGGCTCCGAAAATACTTACAGATTGAGCTGCCGCCGCCTGCAGCATAGTCATGGGATAGAAGGAGTTGGGGTCCGAAAGCTGTATCGGAGCCTGTGCGCCGTCTGCTCCCCATATGAGCATACACTCACCGAAGCTTATCAGGGTGACGAAAATCGCATAGCCTGCGGAAAATGTCATCATCACAAAAAGCTTTGCCTTTACAAGCAGACCCTTTCCGTGCTTCGAGGACAATATCAGTCTGTCAGTACCGCCGGTATACTCTCCCGAAAACAACGGAGCAAACACTATTGCGATAACAAGCAGTGCGATTATACCGGTAGTGTACATTATGGTGATGAATCGGTCATAGCCCTCTGCGTATTGAAATTCAAATGGGATGCTTACCTTATCATCCATTGCAAGCACTGCCTGCTTCGAGGCTTCGCACATCGAGGACTTTTCCGCATACGCTTCTATATTTCCGCGACGCACCTCGTAAAACTGCTCGGCATGTTCCTCGGTCAGCTCACAGAACTCCTTGAAATCACAGCCGTACACCTGCCGTGCAATATCATAGACGGTGCTGTATCTCCGGAATTCCTCCGACATAACATATCCTCTGTCGGTCGTATCCGCCTTCGCATACTCACGGGCTGCCTCGATGATAAGCTCCCCGTCAAGAGTTCTCCCAGACAGCTCATGGGCATATTCGCGGTCAGCCTTCATATCCTCGTACTTTGACATGACAGGCTCTCCGTCAATGTAAATATAGCCAATCATAGTGCCGCACACGCTTGCCGCCGAAAGCAGCACAGCAATTATCACTGCTGTTACCGCACCCTTTCTTTTCAGTATTTTTTTGTATTCAAATGATACAAGATCACGGAAAACACTCATTTTATGTACCTCCTTATGCTGTCTGATGTTCTGTAAATTTATGAATTGTCCGCGGCAGACAGACCGCAGAAATAATTATCGGCATAACAATGATGATGTACGGCGACCAGATGTGAAAATACATATTTGTTCGCAGCAGTTCATGGTAATTGCTCATAAACGGTACGATCGCCGAAATGAACGAAACAGCTTCGGGAATGCTTCCGCTTATAAGGCTCGAAAGGATCATCACCGATGCAGGTATGACCACCGCAGGAAACGGCGACCTCACCGACGAGGAAACCAGTGCCGTGAACAATGTCATTGCAATGCAATCCAGAAATCCGAGGACCAGCTGATAAAGCTCCGCCTGACCTATGGTAAGCGGCGCAGTGCAGTTCGGATGTATCAGCTGAATGGGACAATCAAGTCCTCTTGTTCCGACAAAGATAAGCTGTCCGCAGAGAAATGTTCCCGCTCCCGCAGCATATGCTGCACAGACAGAAATGAGCGCCGCCCAAAGCTTTGCGCGGGCTGTCTTTCTCCTGCCGTACCTTGCGGACATGATAACGGGCGCAGTATTATCACTGTATTCCGAAGCGAAGATCGGCGCCGTTAAGATAATGCATACAAACGCCGTGATCACCGTAACAGCCGCAGATGTCAGCAAATATATTTCCTGTCCCTCGTACCAGTCATAATGAAACGGCTCTGTGACCCTCTCATTCTGTGACAGGAAAAACTCTCTGTCCTTTTCATCGTACACCTCGGAGCAGATGCGCTCCTCTGCGATGCTGTCACGTACAGCATAAAAATCCTTCACCATGCTTTCGGGCACGTCAAGTATCGAGTCAAAATAGCTGTACTCGGGGATACAGTTATAGGTATTCCGCAGAACATACTGCAGCGTCCCCAGCGGTACCACATATTCATCCCACGCCTCCTGCGAGGGGGTAAGTGTATCGTCATATTCATTTGGCACCATATTCTCTTCCGAATACGCCGTTTTCAGAGCATGATAGGCATAAAGCAGCTTATCCTCGGTAAGGTCTCCCCTGTACCTGTCGGCATACTCATACTGACGCTTTATCTCGGCTATGCCGTCCGCGCTGCCAACATGCGACGCAAGATTGAACACTGCATTGCTTACCGCCGAAAGGGCTGCATATACGACCAATATCAGCAGCGAAATCTTCGCCGACCTGCGCATCAGGAGCTTTTTCAGCTCCCACCTTATCAGGCTCATTTATCCTCTGTCCTTTCCTCTTCGCTGAAATAGTAGAGATACAGATCCTCCAGGTCGGCTTCGGCATTCACTGCGTTTTCGCAGGGCATTTCATCGCATACCAGCCGCAGGAATATCCCGTCCCCGCCGTTCCGGGTGTTGATTATCGGATATCTTTCCGTCAGACTGTCGGCGATATCCTCCGTCACGGTACATTCCCATACCTTGCCCTTAATCACGGAGATTATCTCGTCAAGGGAGCCGCTGCGGATAAGCTGTCCGCTCTTCATCACAAGGATAGTGTCGGCGATATGCTCGATATCCGAAACGATATGGGTGGAAAGCAGCACTATCCTGTCTGCGCCCATGCGTGAGATAAGATTGCGGAAACGCACTCTTTCCTTGGGGTCAAGACCTGCGGTAGGCTCATCGAGTACCAGTATCTTCGGGTCGTTGAGCAGCGCCTGCGCAATTCCGAGCCGCTGCTTCATTCCTCTGGAAAATGTCTTTATCTTCTTTTTCCCCTCATTTGAAAGAGAGACCAGTTCTAAAAGCTCATCCGTTTTTTTCCTTGCCCTTGACTTGGGCAGTCCCTTCAGCGCGGCTATGTACATCATGAAATCCCTTGCGGTAAATTCGGGATAGTAGCCGAAATCCTGAGGCAGATATCCGAGGACATCACGATATTCCTCACGGGAGACATCAATGCCGTCGAAGGATATATTCCCCGATGTGGGTTTCAGCACCCCGCACATCATCCGCATAAGGGTAGTCTTACCCGCGCCGTTTGCGCCGAGCAGTCCGTACACTCCCTTTCTGAGCGTAAAGGAAATGCGGTCGCAGGCTATCTTGTTTCCGTAATTTTTTGTCACTCTGTCAAGTATCAGTTCCATAATATGCTTCTCCGTTCGTTATTTTTCTTATGTTTACGATGATCGCCGCTGCTCCGAGTATACCCATTGCAGCGCACAGCGGTCCTACGATGTGCTCCGAGGTCTGTGCTCCCGCAGAGCCTGCAAGTATCCCCGCAAGGCTGACCGCAGCAGCAGATGCTGCGCTTGCATATATCCCGTCCTGTCCTCTGAAACGGCGCAGGAACGCAAGGGACATTCCATTCACTGCCAGAAACGGAGCAAATATGTAAAGCGCCGACTTCATTACTCCCACATCGGAATACAATCCCGATAATACTGCAGCCGCAGCTATCACAGCGAAGCCGCACACTCCGAGGATGAGAGTCCTTGCCCCCGTAAGCTGCGGAAGAGAAAATCTGCATGCCGACTCCAGCTCGTTCATTCCGTATACTGCCGACCGCGATATCTCAGCGGCAGTCAGAATCGCAAAAAACGGGGTCATGGAGGATATCAGCCACACCTCCGACATATAAACTCCAGCAAAAGCAGTATCTGACAGCACGAATACCGTCGCAGCAGCCGCGGTCAGCAGCAGTACAGCCGCTGCCCAGAAACGCTTCCGGATATATTTTATCTGTGACAGGATAAACCCTCCGAAGGACAGCTTAGGAAACGGAAGCGCCATAAGAAAGCTTTCGCGGTCCTTCGGCCCGGGCGGGATAAATGCTTCGGATAATTCTTTTCTGATGTTCATTTCATCGCTCCTTTCAGATGCTTTTTCATTTCGGCAAGCGCGGTGCTTTCCAGACGATACACGGCATACCGTGATATTCCGATCATCTCCGCCGTTTCGCTCACCGACATCTCGGCTATGTACCTCATGACCAGCACCTCGCGGCGGCGCTCGTCCAGCTTTTCCAGCGCAGCACGAACGGCGACCTTAGTATCGCTTACATCTGCAAAGCCCTCGGAGACCTGATCGTCTGTCAACTCCTCCCAGCGCCTGCCGCGGAAATGATCGGCGCAGAGATTTTTCGCAATGGTAAAAAGATATGCGGCATCTCTGTCGTTCCTGATGTCGCCGCTGCGGGCGAAATATCTCAGAAAGGCCTCCTGTGTGATATCCTCGGCGCATTCGGAGCATCGCACCTTGTAAAAGCAATAGCGGTATATTTTGTCGTATAATCTGCCGATATCCTCTGCCACGTGAAAACCTCCTTTCATAATGTATAACGCTGCAAGCGAGGCAAATGTGCGGAAAAATTTTCGTATGAATAAAAAAACACCGCCCGAACCATATCAGACGATGTTTTTCGGTCTGCCGCAAAGCTCTGTTCATTCGTTGAGAAACAGCTTCATGGACATGTAGATAGACTTGTCTTCCTCGAAGCCCGAGCTTTTGTACAGAGGATAACCGCATTTCGTGGAGCGCAGCTCAATGTATGACAGGTCCCAGCGCCTGCCGTCCTCCACAGCCATTTTCACAAGCTCCTTGCCGATGCCGCGGCGGCGGAATTCGGGCAGCACGAGGACATTCATCAGCGTGCCTGTTTTTCCCGTGATAAACAGCGGGCTGGCGGGCTTGTTTATCAGCACGAAGAAAACGCAGCCTGCCGCCCTGCCGTCCTCCTCGGCGAGATAAACCACGATGTCGCGGTTAAGATGCTCCTGAAAATAGCCGGGAATCTGACGGCGAATCTTGTCAGCGGTCTCCTGTTCCAGCTCGGGGTGGGTCTCGGTAAGATATTCCATTCTGAGCATGAGGATAGTATCCATATCCGCAGGCTGGGCTTTTCTGTATGTAATCATGTTATCACTTTCCTTAGATTTATTTGATTACTATTATACTATATCGGGAATATTATGTCAACTTATGCATAATAAACAAAAATATTGTCAATTATGGCGCATTATTTGTAAAATAAATTTTCAAAAAAATATTGACAATATAGGATGCTTATGATATAATAATATATGTTGACACGGGGTGTAGCTCAGTTTGGCTAGAGCGCTACCTTGGGGTGGTAGAGGCCGTGGGTTCAAGTCCCGTCACTCCGACCAGATGAAATAACCTCTCAAATGGCTTAGATGCGTCATTGGAGAGGTTATTTTCATATTAGATTTTGCGTCTTGGACAACTTTTGGACAACTCCGGATTTAGCTTGACTTACGGGAGCCGAATTTCTCGTTCAGATGAAGCATATCTACGATCTCGTCTGTGGCTTTTGCCTTTACCTCGTTGAATGCGTGGGTGTAGACAGATAAAGTATTCAATCCCCCAAAAGGACACACAAAATAGATTTAATGAAAACCGCCTAACGAAGCGGTTTATTTTATTATAGCTGTATCAAGCCTGCGCTTGTCTTTCAAAGGCTTGTCCAACAACTTGTAGTAAATAT